>JALZCN010000200.1 GCA_030863045.1 Actinomycetota bacterium
GCGCAACGGGGCCCACACGAACACGACGATGGTCGTCACGACGATCGTGGTCGCTCCGGCCCGGAGCACTGCTCTTTCGGGAGCCACGGTGGTGGGGTGACCGTGCCGACGCCGCCACCAAGCCCAGCAGGCCGCTGCGAGCGCCACCGCGATCCACAGCGCTGGGTTGGCCAGCTGCACGGGTCCTAGCTTCGGCCGCAGGCTCACCAGGTCGAGCTGATCTTGTGCCGCGGCTAGGTGGTTGCCGAAGGGTTGGCCACGGTCGGAGTAGGGCCGCCACAGGTTCGGCCCGGCGAAGCTCCAGGACACCGCGCCCACCAACAGGGCTGTTCCCGCGGTAGCCCCGATGGCACCGGGATACCGCCGGCCGAGCCGGCTATCAGACAACCGCCGGCCGAGCCGGCTATCAGACAACCGCGGTAATTGCAGCAGGGCGGCAGCCAGGAGCACTGTGGGCGCGGCCGCCGCCGCTCCGAAATGGTTGATGAACTTGGTGGGGGTCGGTGCAAGCATCGCCAGGGCGATCGCCGAGCAACCCGCGCTGCTGAGCAGCAGGCGGTGCACGGAGCGCTGACCGGCGGCACGGCCGCGAGCTGCGTCTTCGCCCAGTCTCCGGTTGCTGGCCAGCGCGACAACCGCCAGCACCGCGATGGTGAGCAGGACGGGAGCCCGGCGGGCCCACTGGCTGGAGTCCTGGAACTCGAGAATCGTCCGGTAGTGGATGAACTCCCGGTACCAGGGAAAGGCCTGGTAATACCACTGGTGCACGGCGATGGACTCCAGTACGTCACCGAGTGTCACGTCGGCGAAGCCCACCAACACCACGCTGGTACCCGCAGCGGCCAGCAGCAGCACGCACGCCACCCGGGCCAGCACATCCTGCTCGCGCAGCCACCTCCACAACCACGGCAACGTCAGCACCAGGGGGGCTGCGGCCACCAGCCCGGACGGGGAAACCGAGAGCGCCAGCGAGGCGGTCACCGTGGCCGCGGCCAGCGTGCCGACCGAGCGGCGCTGCCGGGCCAGCTCGGCCAGCAACAGAGTTGCAGCGGCGAGCAGCACGATCAGTGGCTCGGGGCGCAGCGTCATCCCGTAAGGCAGCCACCACACCAGATACGCCACCAGCAACGCCCACACGGCCCGGCTGGTACCCAACTCCCGGCCGAAGCCCGTCACCAGCAGCACGCGCAGCAGCATCCAGGTGGCCAACCCGTAGATCAGCGGAACCAGCCGCATCCAGACCAGTCCCCAGCCTCCGACCGCACCCCACGCCTGCAGCACGTACTGGCTGGCTACGAACGGGTTCTCGGTGGCGTTGAACATATAGACCGCGTTGCCTACCGAACCCGAAGCAGTGGCGCCGCGAGCCATCAGCAGGTACCACGGGTCGTCGAAGTTCGTCGGCGCGAGCAGCACCCACACCGCCGAGACGGCCACCAACACCCCGTCGGCGGCCCGCCACCCGGGCCATCGCCAGGCCGCCACCACCTGGCCACGCCACCACCGCCAGGCCAGCCCGAGCAGGGTCAGCAGCGCCCCGCCACACAACACCAGCAGGACGACCTTGAACGCCGTCGGGGTTGACTCGTAACGGGCATCGGTGTGCAACGACACGGCCAGGCCCGCGGCCTCCGGTTGGCCATCCAGGTCGGTGGCCAGCTCGCTGACCTCAGGTACCAGCAGCGATGCGGTGCGCCGCAGCACGCCGTCGCGCAGCACCTGCACGCCCCCGGCGTCGGCCAGCACCCGGTAACTACACCCCGCCGGGGGCAGCGCCTCGCGCAGCAGCCTTTTCCCGGAAGCGGTGATCTCCACAGTGCCTAGGTCCACCGCGACGGCCAGGCCTTGACCGACCCGTTCCGGCTGATCACCGGAACCGGACGGTTCGGGGACGGGCAGGGTGCGTAGCGCGTCGCCGCCGTAAGCCCGCTGGTCCAGCTTGGCCAGCGCGGTGCACGGAACGGTGGCGTCCAGACTCAACGGGCGGTAGGGCACCAGTGGTAGCACGGTGGATTGGGGCGATTCACCGGCCCGGGGCCAGCTGACGACTGGGTCGTCCGCGACCACCGGAGCGAGCAGGATGCCTACCGCGCAGAGCATCATGAGCAGCGCCAACCCGGCCAGCACGCCGGACCGCCGTCGCTCCGTCCGCCGTGTCAAGGGCGGTTGCGGAGGTGACGCAGCGGGCACGGCGGGAGGGTAACCGGGTAGTCCGACCGTGTCGGTGGCCGGAGTCGTACGCTGCTCAAACCTGACTGCTCGGTTGGAGCCCAGGTTGATGGACGAGAGGAGCCGGCTTGGCAGCGCCCCAGCTGCAGATTCGCCCGTGCCTGTCCACCCAGCTCACCCGCTTCGTGCTGGTCGGTGCAGTCGCCGCGGTGGTGGACTACGGCAGCTACCAGATGCTACTGGCGCTCGGGTTGTGGGTGCACCTAGCCAAGGCGCTGGGGTTCGTGGCCGGTACCACCACCGCGTACCTGGTCAATCGCCGGTGGACGTTCCAAGGGCGAGGTGGCGGCGCCCAGTTCGCCTCAGTCTTGGCGCTGTATGGGATCACCTTCGTCGTCCAGGTCGGGGTGAACGCGGTGATGCTCGCGTTGCTGCCGGCGATGCTCGGCGAGATCACGGTGGCATTCATCGTCGCGCAGGGCGTAGCCACGAGCATCAACTTCGTCGTGCAGCGGATGGTGATATTCCGGCACTGATCGGGCACCAACCCACCCAGATGGGGCGAGCGAGACGACTCGCCGCGCCATAACGTGCGCGCCACGCCGGGGGATCACTCGCATGGAGCATTCCAAAAGTGGCACAATTGGACACGCGGGTTCGGGACCCCCAGCCGGATCCGCCGCCCCTCGCGGAACACCTCCCCCTCGTTTCCGCGAGGGGCCCTCTCGTTCAGCGGCCCAAGGGATAGATCTCGGCGGCCTGGCCGCCGCTGCGCAGCGGGCCCGGTGACCACCAGCCGGTGCGCACCGCGGTACCGGTCTGCAGGATGGGCGCCTCGACGCCCGGCATCCGGGACTGGATGACCATGAGCTTGCCCCAGTCGGTGTCCCAGTTCTCCTTGAGGTAGGTGGGCACCTCCTGCTCAGTGGCCACGATCTGCAGCCAGCCGATCGGACCGCCGGCTTCCCACGAGGACCAGCCCTTGCTGTAGTTGGCCAGCATCTCGTTGGGCATCAGCCGGTACAGAGGCACCTCGGCGATGCCGTTGCGGATCGCGAAGGGACGCACGCACGGGTGCACAAATCCCACCGGCCAGTCCAGGAACACCGGAGGCGTCGGCGCCACCAGGTCGGTCATCGAGCTGAGCACCGGCACCCGGGGCGCCGAGAACGCCAGCCATCCCTCGTCGGTGACGTCGGCGTCGGTGGCCATCAACCGCACGGTATCCGCCCCGGCGGCCCGGCCGGTCAGCCCCAGGCGGTGCTCCCGCCAGCCGGGCCCGTTGGCGGTGCCCCGCCCGCTGATCGTGATCTGCTCCAGGACCCGGAACCCGTTGTCGGTGCGCTCACCGAACTCGGCGATCAGCGGGGTGGTCGGGGACAGCTTTCCGGCAACTGAGATCACCACCGGTGCCCGACCCTGGCGGGCGGCGTCGGGCAGGGCGTACCAGGTGGTGCGGAGGATGCCGGTGCCCGGGGTGGCACTGGAGAAGCTGCTCCAGATCGGGAGCCCGGTGCGGCCGAGCCCAGCCGGTGGCGTATCAACCGGGTTGTCCCACTCGCCGCCCGGCTTCGGAATCCGGTCACCACTCGTGCTGCCATTCGCCTTATCCACTTGATCAGTCGCGGTAGGCAGGGGAAACCGGTTGAGTTCGAAGCCGCGTTGCTGCTCGAGGTCTGCCAGCAGAGTCCCGCGCACGGGCCGCAACGCTCCCATTGCTCGGAACGCCTCCACGGACACCGCGTCGGTGAGGCTGCAGCTGTGCCCGGTGATGTGGGCGACGTTGGCCGCGCCCATGCTGTAGCCGTGGCGCTGCTTGTGCATGGCCTTGAACATTGCGCTGACCTCAGCGAGCACCAGCAGACCGCAGAACACCGCCAACGGAGCCGATCCGATCCGCAATGCCCGCCGCCGCCCGGAACTGCGGCCCGGCGGGGGCGGCGGGGCACCCGGCTCGTGCCGCAATCCCTCGATCACCGCGATCAACCCGGCCACCGCGGCAGCCAGGATCAGCAGCGTGCTGGCATGGAAGCCGTTGATGGAAGGGGGCTTGTCGAACCAGGGCACCCCGTACTGCGAGACGTACCACGGCGCGTTGAGCCCGGTCGCGGACATCGCCAGGATCACCAGCAATCCGGACAGGAACCACCACCGGTTGCGTGCCGAGCGCAGCACGCTCGAGCTGGTCGCCAGCGCGGTGAGCGCGGCCAGCGCGGCACCGATGGACGCCAACGCCCCGAAGTGGTGGGTCCACTTGGTCGGAGTCAACGCCATCAGCACCAGCGCCATCCCCGCGGTGGCGATCAATCGCCGGCTGGGGCCCAGACCGGCGCCCGGGATGCCTCCCCGGCGCAACAGCACCACCACGCAGGTGCCTAGGCACAGCAGCAGCAACAGCACCGGGAAGCGGCGAGCCAGCGCACCGTCAGGTTTGTCGCTGAACAGCTCCTGGTAGCGCAAGGGTTCCTGGAACCAGGACAGGCTGGGTCCGATACTGGTGCGGACCCGGGTGGCTTCCAGCACTGCGGCCAGTGTCTGATCAGCGAAGATCACCACAAGCACCAGCAGTCCGGCGCCGGCGATCGGGCCTATCACCGCGGTCCGCCCAAGGGCCGAGGCATGCTGGCGCAGCAGTCGGACCAGTGGTCGCAACGAGACCAGGAACGGTGCGACCGCAAGGAAGCCGGTCGGGGTCGCCGCGACGGTGAACGCGGCGGCAATCAGGCCCAGCGCCAGTGGTAACAGCCGGCGGGTGGCCACCGCCCGTTCTACCGCGCACAGCGCGAGCAGCGAGCCGATAGCCACCACCGGCTCCAGCCGCAGCCCGTTGTTGTAGGGCAGCCAGAACGCCAGGAACACCGCAGCAGCGGCCCAGCCGGCGGCGGCGCTACGGCGAACCTCCCGGCCCAGCCGCGGCATCACCTCGCGGCTGATCAACATCCAACTGACCACGCCCATGGCGAAGGCGGGCAGCCGTAGCCACGGCGGCACCGTGCTGATCTGGGACCAGTGCGCGTACAGCTCATACGGCCAGCCGAAGGGCGCTTCGGGGACGTTGAACCACCGGTAATAGTTGCCGACGTAACCCATATCCTCGCTGGTGCGGATCATCGTGAGGATGTAGCCGTCGTCGGAGGTGATCCCGCCGATCACCACCCACAAGGCCAGCACCGCGATCACCGTCGCGTCCCGTCCAGTTGGGCGCCACCAGCCTGAGGGCAGCAGCCGGGGGGCTCGCCGGCCGATCCGCCTGTCGAGCTGATGCACCAGGATCAAGCTGATAATCACAGTCAGCGCGGCGCCTGCCATCGTGGCGAGCTTGATCGAGTGCGGGGCGGACTGGAAGCGGGTGTCCGGGGTGATCTGCACCGCTATCCCGGTCACCGGGTCGCGTTGCTCGTCGAGCGCTGAGTAGATGCCGGTCACCTGCGGCCGGACGTCTTGATCGACATCGACGAACTCGGTGGTGCCGGCCGATGCCGTGGTGCCCTGGGCGTCGGAGGCCACCTCGATCAAGCACGGGCCGCCAGCCACCGGGATGGTGCTCAACAGCACGTTGCCCAGTGCCTGGCCCCGGCTGATCAGGGTCAGCTGCCCGTCCGCCACCTCTAGCACCATCCCCACCGCGGCACCGCGGGTCGATCCGGGTGGCGTGGTGGACACCAACGGCGCCGGCAGCACGGACCGAGCGTCCACCGAGGTGG
>JALZCN010000217.1 GCA_030863045.1 Actinomycetota bacterium
GTGGGAAACAGTGTGATGACGCTGTTTCCCACTCACGAGTCATGATGGATTCCATGCCGCAGCTACGACTGGCCCTGGCCCAGGTGAATCCGTGTGTGGGTGACATCGCGGGCAACGCCACGGTGATTGCCCAACGGTGCCGGGAAGCGACCAGTGCGGGCGCGCACATCGTGGTGTTCGGTGAGATGGCGCTGACCGGCTACCCGGTGGAGGACCTGGCACTGCGGGAGTCCTTCGTTGCCGGGTCGGCGCAAACCCTCCAGACGCTGGCGGCGCGGCTCGCGGAGGACAGCTGCGGGGAGCTGGCCGCCGTCGTGGGATACCTGGACTGCGATACCCACGGCCCCCGCGACGCGGCGGCCGTCCTACATCGCGGGCGAGTGGTTGCCCGCCAGTTCAAGCATCACCTGCCCAATTACGGGGTCTTCGACGAACGTCGCTACTTCGTCCCCGGCACCGACTTGACCGTCTTCCGGCTGCACGGTCTGGAGATCGGGATGGTGATCTGCGAGGACATCTGGCAGGTCGGCGGCCCGGTTACCGCACTGGCCCAGGCGGGAGTCGATCTGGTGGTGGCGCCCAACGCCTCGCCCTACGAACGCGAGAAGGACGACACCCGCCTGGCGCTGGTGGCCCGCCGCGCCACAGAGGCGGGGGTGCCGCTGGCCTACGCCAACCTGGTTGGAGGCCAAGACGAACTGGTCTTCGACGGTGATTCGATGGTGGTTAATGGGCGCGGGGAGCTGCTGTTACGCACACCGCAGTTTACTGAGCAACTTGTGACGCTCGACCTGAAATTGCCCGGCGGGTCGGCGAGGACAGTGGGGAGGTACGCCGGGCTCGACGTTCGCCGGGTGATCCTCTCCGACGACCCGCTGGCAGCCTATCCCCCTGCAGGTGCTGCGCCGTTGCCCCAGCCGCTGTCCGACGAGGCCGAAATGTGGAGCGCGCTGGTGACCGGCCTGCGCGATTACACCCAGAAAAATGGTTTCCGTTCCGTGGTGCTCGGGCTGTCCGGTGGGATCGACTCAGCGGTGTGTGCTGTGCTAGCAGTGGACGCACTGGGCGCCGAGTCGGTGTACGGCGTCTCGATGCCCTCGTCGTACTCCTCGGAGCACTCTCGGGCCGACGCTGCCGATCTGGCCGAGCGCACCGGCCTGCATTATCAGGTGCAACCGATCGGGGACATGGTCGACGTCTTCGTGCGCCAGCTCAGCCTGTCCGGAATCGCTGAGGAGAACGTGCAGGCCCGCTGTCGGGCAGTGATCCTGATGGGGCTGTCCAACCAGCACGGCCATCTGGTGCTGGCCACCGGCAACAAGTCCGAACTCGCGGTCGGGTACTCGACGATCTACGGTGACGCCGTCGGTGGCTTCGCGCCGATCAAGGACGTACCGAAGACCGCCGTATGGAGCCTGGCGCAATGGCGCAACGAAATGGCCTGCAAGCGCGGTGAGACACCACCGATTCCCCCGAACTCGATCAGCAAGCCGCCGTCGGCTGAGCTTCGCCCTGACCAGCTCGACAGCGACTCGTTGCCCGACTACCGGCTGCTTGATGACGTGCTCGACGGTTACGTGGCGGGCGATCGCGGGTTCACTGATCTGGTGGCAGCGGGGTTCGCGCCCGAAGTGGTTGAGCGCATCGTGCGGCTGGTGGATGCCGCGGAATACAAACGCCGGCAGTACCCACCCGGCACGAAGATCACCTCTAAGGCCTTCGGCCGGGACCGGCGACTGCCGATCACCAACCGTTGGTACGAGCGCAGCCCGCACAGCACTGCCTGATTATCAACCTGTTCCACAGCGCGAAGAGGGAGTTGATGGCGGTCCTCGGTGACTGATCGCTGTGAGTCTGGTCGCACGATAATGTCGAGCCGTCACCATCGGTGTCAGGCTGGCGGCATAAGCAATCCCGCATGACCCGGGGACCGGCGAGACAGCCGGCCTCGAGGGAGGACGGTCAATGATGACCGCAACTGCTGCTCAACCCGTGCTGTACGGCGGACCGGTGGGGCTCGACCAGAAGGTCAGGCGAGTCCGCGTCCAGGACCTCATGGCGGCCAAACACCGCGGCGAGAAGTGGGCAATGCTCACCGCCTACGACTACTCCACGGCCAGGTTGCTCGACTCCGCTGGAATCCCGGTGCTGCTGATCGGTGACTCGGCGGCAAATGTGATCTACGGCTATGACACGACGGTCCCGGTGACTGTCGATGAACTGGTGCCCCTGGTCCGTGGCGTGGTCCGAGGGGCTCGCCGCGCGCTGGTCGTCGCTGATTTGCCCTTCGGCTCCTACCAGTCCTCCCCTTCCCAGGCGCTGGAAACTGCGGCCCGCTTCCTGAAGGAGGCCGGCGCGCATGCGGTGAAG
Organism: Actinomycetota bacterium; assembly: GCA_030863045.1. Classification (GTDB taxonomy): domain Bacteria; phylum Actinomycetota; class Actinomycetes; order Mycobacteriales; family Pseudonocardiaceae. The sequence continues at coordinate 2,371 of JALZCN010000217.1, forward strand.
CTGGAAGGCGGCCATCGGGTGGTGCCCCAAGTCGAGGCTCTGGTCTCAGCGGGCGTGCCGGTAATGGCTCACCTCGGGCTCACGCCGCAGTCGGTGCACGCGATGGGTGGTTACCAGGTGCAGGGGCGGGGCGAGCAGGGGGAACGCATGGTGGAAGACGCCAAGGCCTTGGAAGCCGCTGGGGCGTTCGCCATCGTGCTCGAGGTCGTCCCCGCTGAGCTGGCCGCGCGGGTCACCGCGGTGACCAGTGTGCCCACGATCGGCATCGGTGCCGGACCGGCATGCGACGCGCAGGTCATGGTGTGGCAGGACATGGCGGCCTTCCACCCGGCCGGTGGCCGCCCGCCCAGGTTCGTCAAGGCCTACGCCAGGCTCGGCGACGAACTGCGCGAGGCCGCGAGCCACTTCGCCGAGGAGGTTCGCTCAGGCACCTACCCTGGCCCTGAACACGCCTACCATTGAGGCTCGCTCTTCCAGGACGACGAGCAGAGGCGCTAGCGCTCGAACTGCCGTAGCAGCATTCAGACATCGGTGATGCGTATCCCAGCATGCGAGTGGTAGCGCTTGTTGATCGCGATGAGGTTGGCGGCCAGCGCCTCCACCTGACCGGCATTGCGTAGCCGCCCGCCATAGATGCCACGCACGCCCGGTATCGCGGCGGCTAATGCACACACCAGATCGGTGGCTTCCCGGTCGTCACCCAGCACCAACACGTCGGTGTCCAGGCTGGTCACTCGAGGGTCGTTCAGCAACACCGCAGAGATGTGGTGGAACGCGGCAGTGACCCGGGACTCCGGCAGCAGTACCTGGGCCTGCTGGGCGGCGCTGCCCTGCGCAACGGCACACGGGTACGGGCCCCGGTTGTCGAACCCGAGCGGGTTCACGCAGTCGACCACGACCGTGCCGGCCAGCCGCTCGCGCAGCGAGGTGAGCAACTCGGCGTGGCCGTCGAAGGGCACCGCCACGACGACCAGGTCCGCCTCGGCCGCGCAGCCGGCATTGTCCGCGCCGCGGACCCGCTGTGAGCCGGCATGTTCCCGCAGCTTAGCTGCAGCCTGCTCGGCACGAGAGACATCCCGGGAGCCGATCAGCACCCTCAGTCCACCGAGCGCCCAGCGGTAGGCCAAGCCCCGACCCTGGGGACCGGTGCCACCCAGTACCCCGATCCTGAGCTGGGTCAGGTCGGCCCGGGTC
>JALZCN010000272.1 GCA_030863045.1 Actinomycetota bacterium
GTGCCGCGGAGGCAGTCCTCACCGCGCAGCTGGGGCGCGAGGCGCTGCAGACGTCCTGGGTCAAGCTGGAGGTCATCGCCGACGAGCACACCTTGCTGCCCGATCCGATCGAGCTGCTCGAAGCCGCCGAACAACTCGTCGATGACGGTTTCACCGTGCTGCCCTACACCAACGACGACCCGGTGCTGGCGCGCCGACTGGCCGATGCCGGATGCGCGACGGTGATGCCGCTGGGCTCGCCGATCGGCACCGGGTTGGGGATCCGCAACCCCCACAACATCGAGATGATCGTGGCGCATTCCCCGGTGCCGGTCATTCTCGACGCCGGGATCGGCACCGCCTCGGAGGCAGCCCTGGCGATGGAACTGGGTTGCGACGCGGTGCTACTGGCCAGCGCGGTGACCCGAGCCGAGGATCCACCGCGGATGGCCGAAGCGATGCGCCTGGCCGTGCAGGCGGGCCGGCACGCCAGGCTGGCCGGCCGGATCCCGCAACGCTTCTGGGCCCGGGCGTCCAGCCCCACCCGCGACTCCTAGCCCACCTGTCGCGCCGTGCGGCTTTGGCCCGTGAACTCGACGCCACGGACGTTTCATTAAGCGGGATGTCGGTGGTGTCTGGTTCACGATGTCGCGACCTCGCGGGCTGAGCTGTCAAGACCGGGCCCGCAACTCGGCGATCTCGGTACGTAGCGCGCGCACCTCATCGAGGATCTTGGCCGCGGCGAGGGCGTCCTCCCGCTGGTGTTCGGCGACGTCGGCTTTCACCTCGGTGGCGATCTGTTCCTCCATGGCGCGGAACACCACGGCGATGAACAAGTTCAGCACGGCGAAGGTGGACACCAACAGATAGGTCACGAAAAAGATCCACGCCCAGGACTGGACCGCCATGGCCTCACGTGCGACGGCTGCCCAGTCGTCGGTGGTCATCACCTGGAACAGGGTGAACAGCGAGGTGCCGAGATCGCCGAAGCGGTCCGGCACGCCGCCACCGAACAGCTGGGTGGCCATCACCGCGGCAACGTAAATCAACAACCCGAGTAGCGCCGCGATAGACGCCATTCCTGGCATCGCCGTGAGCAGGGCCGCGACCACCCCGCGCATGCTTGGCACCATCGACACCAGCCGCAACGCCCGCAGGATGCGCAGCGCCCGCAGCACCGAGAACGCCCCGGAAGCGGGAATCAGCGCGATCCCGACGATGACGAAGTCGAACACGCTCCAGGGGTCGCGGAAAAAGCGCCACCCGTGGGCGGCGAGCCGCAGCGTCAGCTCCACCACGAAAATCGCCAGCGCGATCTGGTCCATCAGGTTCAGCAGCCCGCTGTACTGGGCGACCACCCGGTCAGACGTCTCCAGCCCCAGGATGCCCGCGTTGACCATGATCACCGCGACGATGAACCGCTGGAAGCGGTCGCCGTCCACGAGCCTGCGTAGACGCTCCCGCCAGGTCATCGGCCCTCCGCGGTCGTTCAGGGAGTGGTGCGGGCCTGATCTTATTGGGCGATTCGGTGGTATCCGCTTGATAACGGGGACGCGCTCAGCGTGCGGGCGGCCGTAGTCCCATACCTGTCAGGTGCCAACCGAAGCGAGATCATCCCGCTGGTTGGGTCAAACGGACGGCCGCCAACTCGTCCGCGGGCGGATTGTCCTAGTCCACGTCGGCAAGATGGGCGGTGTCGTTGAAGCGTGCCAGCGTCCAACGACGCCCGTCTGTCTCTACCTGCGCCGGGCTCCTCCACTCGGTGAGCGAGGTGTTCCCGATCGTCAGGTCGAAGTTTCTCCGCAGCGGCAGGTTCCCCAGCGCGATGAAGGAGCCCTCGATCACGCCACCGTGGCAGACCACGACCACCGTGGCGCCGGCATGCTCGGCGGCGACACCGGCCAGCGCAGTCCCCACCCGGGTGAAAAACGTCGCCCGGCTTTCGGCACCCGGAGCCAGCGGCCGGAAGTGATCATATCGGTACTCCTCGGGCCGGTAACGTTCCCGGAAGTCCTCCCAGGATAGGCCGTCGGCCTCACCGACATGGAACTCGCAGAAGTCACAGTCCGGCACGACCTTCAGCCCGCCCAGGGCCGGAGCGACGATCTCGGCGGTCTCGACGGCGCGCGGCAGCACACTCGTGAGCAGTACCGTCGCATCCGCCAGTTCGCCGGTGCCGGCCAGCCGGTCGGCCAGCGCCTTCGCCTGCCGCCTACCCCGCTCCGTCAGGCCCCGGCAGCCTTCGTGCCCACCGATCATCTGATCGACGGTGGCGCGGCTCTCACCGTGCCGGACGAGCACCAGACGCGTCACCGGGTCCATGCGCGACACGATACGGACGCCGACTCCCACCCGCCCGCCGCTCGACGTCGTGAACTAGACGCTAGAGACCCGAGCTCTGTCGAGTTCAGGAAGCTGAGAGCTGCCGTTCAGGGTGGCTGGAGGCGCCAGAACGGGGAGACCGGGCCCACCCCCGCTC
>JALZCN010000312.1 GCA_030863045.1 Actinomycetota bacterium
CCGCTGATTCACCGTCCGTGGCGCTCCCCGCGCCGCAACTGCACATGCTGGCGTCTCCTGGCGGTGTGGGTGCGCCATCGTCTCGGCAATCACTCGCGTATCCCGGGCTCGGGAAGGGCGGAGCAACGCTGGCAGCCTCGGTGGCGTCCCCACGGCCCGCTGTTGCCGATTTGCGACGTGAAGTCGACGCCATCGCCGTGACCAGGGTGTATAACGTCGGGCGCGTCGAGTTCACGGCGCGCCGCCAATGAGGCAATAGCGCCTGACGCCCTGCGGAGAAGCGTTCCGCCCCCGTCGTTGACTCCGTACGCGGTGGTTCCGGATGGAATCTCAGCGTAGGGTGCGGTGGCGCTGCGCGTAGCGGGAGCCACCGCGGTGCGCTGGCGGCAATGGCGGAAACGGGCGGCGTCAAGCTAGGTGCTGACCTTCAGCTAGGTATCAATGCCTTCCTTGACAGCACCGCGGGGAGGGCCGCCGAGCACCTGCTGCCCTGGCACCTGCACGTCCAGCCCTGGGCCACGCTGGCCGGCCTGCTGATCGGCGAGCAGCTCCTCCACGGCTACGACATGGCTCATGCACTGGGCCAGGAGTGGCCGATCGAGCCTGAACCCGCCCGGCTAGCCCTTCAGGCCTTATTACCTGTCATACCGCTGTTGGTCGGCAGCAAAGCCGCGCACGAGCTCGGCGTCGACGGTGGCCCACGTGTGGTGGCCCGGTTCTACGACGGCACCATGAGCGTCGAGCCGTCCGGCAACGGGTCAGTCACTGTCACCTCGTAGGTGACCCGGTCTCGTGGCTACTGGCTCTGTACGGCAGGGCCGCCTGGGAGGGTGCAGGTGATCGGTAGCGACGCGCTCTCGGCGCCGGATTCAAGTGGCTGATCGCAATCCGTAACCACGCCGCCCCGTCGAATTCACGTGCGCATCTGGTCGATCAGGAGGTCGGTGAATTCTTCCGCGGCATCGACGTCGAATTGTTCGTCACGGTACCGGGTCACCAGCGCAAGTCGTGCTCCGGTGGTGACCACGCCAATGGAGAGGCTGCAAGCGGGGTCGCACGGTGGGGAGAACCACAGCTCCGGTGGGTCGTAGTCAGACCCGGCGGCGAAGGCGGGCGGCTCAGGAATGCGGCCGAGGTTCGACAACATCGCGGTGTCGACGAACCGATCGTCGGTCAGGTGTATCAGCCTCGGCACCGCGCGTTTGACCGCCGCTGGTGCGTTCTTGGCGACGTCGAGAAGGTCATACAGGCCGTAGGCGCGATCGTTTCGTCGCATCGGACGTGTCTGCTGGGCCACCGCAGTAACCGCCGTCGCCAGGTCCGCTCGATCGTCTGGCACGGTGGAAACGCTGACCATCGATGTGCGGTTGCTGACGACGTCCCACAAACGGTCAGCGGGCCGGATATTGATCGGCATCTGGACCGCCACTCGACGGGTCGGTACGTCATGCTTGAGGTTCCAGGACTGCACGGGTGAGGTGCAGGGCGGCGACCAGAACATCGTTGATCGTCGTGCGCGGAGGTCGCCGCACGAGCCGTGGCGTTGCCTCCTCATCGATATCGAGGGCACGGAACACGAACCCGAAGCCATCCCGGTCGGTGCCGCCGACCACCGCTATCCGGCTCGGCGAATCGAGCGCCTCTCGAACTCGGCGCAGCCCTTCCAGCCGCCGGGCCCGCTTCTCGCTGCGGGTCTTGGGGGCCAGGAACGACCCAAGGTCGCGGGCCTCGGCAAGAGGTAGGGGATCGGGCGGGTCCGGCTCGTCCCGATATCCCCGGGCGATGGTCTGCATCAAGCGCAGGGCGCCGACTCCGTCGGCGACGATGTGGCTGGCCGACAGGAGCACGAGGTCCCTGCCGGGTCGGTGAGCCAGCACAACCCGAAATCCGGGAGTGGTGTCCAGGGGAATCGTCGGGGTGTACAGCTCGGTCCGTAGCCGGGCGAACGTGGCATCGTCGGGACAGTCCGCTACCCGGACCGAATCCAGATCCACCTCATCGGCAATGTCTTACCGGTAGGAGCTTTCCCCGTGTGGTGACGGTGTCAGTCGAGCGCGGGCCATCGGGTGACGTCGGCAACAGGACAGCACCGCCTGCCGGAGCCGCGTCTCGTCCAGGGGATGGCCAGTCCCTAGCTCCAACTGCACATTCCACGACGTGCGTGTTCCTGCAGGAACCAGAGGCCTTCGTCCAACATGGTCAACGGCAGTGACAGCGGGTAAGACAATGCAGGAATCCCCTTTTCGGCATCACTTGACGCGTTAGGCGGCTCCGGCGGAGCCGGTCGCGCCGCGCAGCCGCTGTGAGATCACCGTGGTGATGCCGTCGCCGCGCATGCTTACTCCGTACAGCGCGTCGGCAACCTCCATGGTCGCCTTCTGGTGCGTGATCACGATTAGCTGCGAGCGGTCCCGCAATAGTTCGAACAACCCGAGCAGGCGGTTCAGATTGGTGTCGTCCAGCGCTGCCTCCACCTCATCGAGCACGTAGAACGGCGAGGGCCGCGCTCGGAAGATCGCGACGAGCATGGCCACCGCGGTGAGCGACTTCTCTCCGCCGGACAGCAACGACAGGCGCTTGACCTTCTTGCCGGGCGGGCGGGCCTCGACCTCGATGCCGGTGGTGAGCATGTCGTCGGGCTCGGTGAGCAGCAACCGCCCCTCCCCACCGGGGAACAGCGTGCTGAAGACGGTCTCGAACTCCCTCGCCACGTCGCGGAAGGCCTCGGTGAAGACCTCGAGGATCTTCTCGTCGACCTCGGTGACGACGGTGAGCAGGTCTCGCCGGGTGGCCTTGAGGTCCTCCAACTGAGTGGACAGGAACTTGTATCGCTCCTCAAGCGCGGCGAATTCCTCCAACGCCAGCGGGTTGACCTTGCCGAGCAAGGCCAAATCGCGCTCGGCGCGCTGGGCGCGGCGGGTCTGGGTGGCCCGGTCGTAACACTCCGGTTGCGGGGCGCTGACCTGCTCACCGCGCCCCACCGCGGCCTCGTATGCGGCCACCTCTACCGCGGGCGGAGGCACCGGCACCGCGGGACCGTACTCGGCGATGAGGTCATCCAGGCCGACGCCGAAGTCCTCGGAAATCTTGGTCTCGAGCTGCTCGATGCGCAGCCGCTGCTGGGCGCGTAGCAGCTCGTCGCGATGCACCGTATCGGTGAGGGTGTCCAACTCCCCAGCGAGCTCACGGACCCGAGCCCGGATCTCGGCCAGGCCCTGCTCGCATTGGGCGCGCTCGACGACCACCGCGTCCCGCTCGGACGCGGCCCGCTGTAGCGATATCTCGATGCGCCTGCACGCGAGCTCACCGGCCTGCACGACCGCTTCGGCGACCGCGGCGCCACGC
>JALZCN010000323.1 GCA_030863045.1 Actinomycetota bacterium
CGACGGTTGACAGAACTCAGAAGGGCGGGGGTTCTTCCGGGTCGGATGTCGGGATTGTGGTGAGCGGTTCGGGTCGGTCAGGGTGGTGGTTGGGAGTGGTAGACATGCCCGCTGGGGTGATCCAGGCGGTGCAGCCGTCCGGGTGATGGATGACTGACCAGCCCGGGATCTGCTTGACCCGATGGTGTCGCGACATTTGGGGCCGAGGTTGACTTCACTGATCGGACCGGTGTCGTTATCCGAGGCGCTCAGCATCAAGCCGAACTCGGTCACCGCCGAATCATGGGCCTGGGAGTCACAAGCCCCCAACGTCTGGTTGCGTTTCGTCGCGCTCTCCGGGATCCGGTCATCTCCCGGGCTGCCGCGCTTGCGCCCAGGCAATCACCCGCTCCCAGGCCCCTACCCGCTCCAAAGCCTCGAATCCCGATGTTGCGGATCGGTCTCTGTAGGTGCAGCCAACAGATTGGCCAACAGCCCGTCGGGCTCATAGTCAGACCAGCGCACCGGCTCCGCAGCGCCGGGCCGGTCTCGACCAGGCAGTCGATGACCTCCTCAGGTGGCGCGGTCACCGGTGGCGGCGGCCACTCCAGACGGCTGTGCTCGAACACGTGTTCGATACTACTCGTGACTGAGTGCATAGGCACGCATCGGGCTGTGTTTCGCAGGGTCCGGCGTCTGCCGGTAACCATCGAAAAGAGCGGGTGGCACCTGACCTGCGCCGCGTGCTAGCCGAGTCAGATCCGACAGCGTGATGCTGGTGCAGCGCCAGGCTTCGTCCCCGTGACGGTTCGGCCGAGCACCAACGTGACATTGATCGGAAACGCGATTCACAACATGCCGCCGGTGGGCGGGCGCGGCAACGCCGAACCCAGTCGCCACTGATCCCGGGCCCTGTACCGCTACGAAGCCGAGATGCGGGTCAGTGGCTATGCCGCCGTCCGCACCGCGCTGCACACCCAACCTCAGGCAACCGCATCACTGTGGCCGGCGCCCGGGCTGGTTCCGCACCGGCACACGCCGTCCTCCGGGCTCAAAACATCTAATTTCGCCTACCGCGACGAGGCAAAGCAGCGGGCATGGGAACGGTAGCCCGCCGTTGGCCACAAGGACGGTCCAGGATATGACCGCAGAAGAGATCTCTGGCTGGTCCACACCGGGCTGCCTCGGGAAGCACCCGGCTCAGACGCCACCACGCGGTTGCTCCTGCAGCTCGCCGGACCGCTCCCCTCGCGGCCGCGGGTGATCGACTCGGGGCCGGAACGGGACCGGCGAGCCTCCCCGGCCGCCGAAGGCGCGGTCACCGCGATCGACACCCATCCGCCGTTTCTAGCGCGGCTACGCGAGCTTGCCGATGCAGCCGGGATCGGCCATCGGATCCAGACGCTGCAGGCATCGATGGAGAAGCTGCCATTGCCCGACGCATCGGCCGATCTGGTGTGGGCGGAGGGCTCGGCCTACGTCATGGGATTTGACGCCGCCCTCGCGGCGTGACGGCGGTTGCTTGCCCCCGGCGCAGCGCTGGCGCTCACGGAGGCCGAGTGGACAACGCCCGACCCGGCACCGGCCGTACGCGCCTTCTGGCAGGCCCGATACCCGGCAATGCGGACGACCGACGGCAACGTCAGAGCGGCGCTCGCCGCCGGCTGGACGGTGGCCGCCACCTATCTGCTGCCCGACACCGACTGGGCGGCCTACTACGACCCACTGGCCGCCCGGATCGCGCAGCTGTGACAGCAGCGACCCCGTGACGGTGCCGGGCTCGACGAGGTCGAACACGAAATCGAGGTGCGGCGTGCGCACGGACGCGATTACGGCTACACCGGCTACGTATTGCGCCCGCGCGCTGAATGCAATGAGACAGGGCTGTCTGTCCGGGCGCTCCGCCGATATGCTGCCGGGCGAGGATTCGGAATCACGCGTTCACGAACCTCGGCGGCGATGGCTCTGCATCGGTACACGGTGGTGCGACGTACTGGGGCCACGTCCACGATCACGTCCACCTTCCTACGAGCCGAGGATTCGCCGATGAGTGCTCTGCCCGCTGACTTCTTCACCAGGCCGGTCGCCGAGGTCGACCCCGAGATCGCCGAGGTGCTCTCCAACGAGCTCTCCCGCCAGGAGCACACCCTGGAGATGATCGCCTCGGAGAACTTCGTGCCGCAGGCCGTTCTGGACTGCCAGGGCTCGGTGCTCACCAACAAGTACGCGGAGGGCTACCCGGGCCGGCGTTACTACGGCGGCTGTGAGCACGTCGACGTGGCCGAGCAGCTGGCCATCGACCGGGCCATGGAGCTGTTCGGAGCCGAGCACGCCAACGTGCAGCCCAACGGCGGCGCGGCCGCCAACGCCATCGTCTACAGCACCCTGATGGACCACGGCGATACGTTCCTGGGGATGAAGCTCGACCATGGTGGGCACCTCACCCACGGCATGCGGATCAACTTCTCCGGTCTGTACTACAACGTGGTGCCCTACGGGGTGGACAGGGACACTTCGCTGCTGGACATGGACGAAGTCGAACGGCTGGCGAAGGAACACCGGCCGAAGATGATCCTCGCCGGCTGGTCCGCCTATCCTCGTGAGATTGACTTCGCCCGTTTCCGGGAGATCGCCGACTCGGTGGATGCCTATCTGTTCGTCGATATGGCGCACTTCGCCGGCCTGGTCGCGGCCGGTGAGTACCCCAACCCGGTCCCGTACGCGCACGTCGTGAGCACCACGATTCACAAGACGCTGGGTGGGCCGCGCAGCGGGATGATCCTGTGTAAGGACGAGTTCCGCAAGAAGATCAATTCGCGGACGTTCCCCGGCTGGCAGGGCGGCCCGTTGATGCACGTGATCGCCGCCAAGGCGGTAGCACTGAAGATCGCCGCGTCGCCGGAGTTCCGGGAACGCCAACAGCGCACCCGCGCCGGCGCCCGGGTAGTCGCCGAAGAGATGCTCAACGGCGGGCTCAACGTGCTCACCGGCGGCACCGACACCCACCTGGTCCTCGCTGATCTGCGGGAATCCCCGCTAAACGGCCAGCAGGCCGAGGATCGCCTCGCCGAGGTGGGGATCACCGTCAACCGCAACGCGGTGCCTTTCGACCCGCGGCCGCCGGCCGTCGCTTCGGGGCTACGGATCGGGACGCCGGGGCTGGCCACTCGCGGCCTACAGGAGAGTGACTTCCGCGAGATTGGCAAGGTCATCACCGAGGCGCTGACCGGGGACCTGGACGGCGCCAAGCGGACGTCGTTGACCGAGCGCACCCAGGAGCTAGCGCAGCGTTACCCGCTGTACCCGCAGCTTGCACCCCACTCGGCAACGCCCAGCACCAGCCCAGCCCCGAAGGGCGGTGACGGGCATGCCTAACGGGCCCGTTCACCTGTATGTCCCCGGCCCGACCAACGTGCCCGACGCGGTGCGCCGCGCGATGAACGTCCCGCAACAGGACCACCGGGCACCGGACTTCCCCCAGTTGACCCTGCCGTTGTTCGCCGACTTGAAGAAAGTCTTCGCCAACGAGACCGGTCGGGTGTTCATGTACCCGTCCTCCGGCACCGGGGCGTGGGAAGCGGCGATCAGCAACACCCTCAACCGGGGCGACCGAGTGCTGATGTCCCGCTTCGGCCAGTTCTCCCACCTGTGGGCTGACATGGCGCGGCGGCTGGGTCTCGACGTAATCTGCATCGACCGCGAGTGGGGCGAGGGCGTCCCGCTGGACGAATACGAGCGCCACCTCACTGAGGACAAGACCATCAAAGGCGTCTTCGCCTGCCACAACGAGACCGCCACCGGGGTGACCTCCGACATCGCCGGGGTCCGGCGGGTAATGGACGAGGCCGGCTCGCACGCCCTGCTCTACGTCGACGCGGTGTCCTCGCTGGCCTCCATCCCGTTCGAGCAGGAGGTGTGGGGCGTCGACCTGGCGGTGACCGGCTCGCAGAAGGGGTTGATGCTGCCCGCCGGCATGTCCATGCTCGGGGTCAGCGTCAAGGCGCTGGAAGCGCACATGTCCTCGACGATGGAACGCTGCTACTTCAGCTTCGAGGACATGCTCAAGACCAACGACCTCGGCTACTTCCCCTACACCCCGTCCGCGCCGATGCTGCACGGCCTGCGGTGCTCGCTGGATCTGCTGTTCGCCGAGGGCCTGCCGCAGGTTTTCGCCCGGCACCACCGGCTGGCGGAGGGCGTCCGTCGCGGAGTGGACGCATTGGGCCTGGCGCTGTGCGCGCTGGAACCTCAATGGTATTCCGACACCGTCACGGCGATCCGCACGCCTGAAGGGGTGGACGCTGCGGAGGTCTGCCGGATCGGGTACCACCGCTACCGCACGGCGTTCGGGGCGGGCCTGTCCAAGGTGTCGGGCAAGGTGTTCCGGATCGGTCACCTCGGTGATCTCAACGAGGTGATGTGCTTGGCGGCGCTGGCCAGCGCCGAGATGTCGCTGGCCGACGCCGGGGCCAAGGTCGAGCTCGGGGCCGGCGTCGCGGCGGCTCAGGATTACTTCCGCAGCGCGACGGCGGCGCTGGAGGCCGATTCAGACCTCGCCACGGCGGTGGGCTCGGCGTCGCCCCAGTAGTCGTTCGTCGCTGCACCCCAACCAGCCGCTCAAGGAGGAGCAGGGCGATGAGTCACACCCTCTACCCGATGCGCCAGCCCCGGTTGCAGCGTAGTGAGCTCGCGGTGCCGGGGTCGAATACGAGCTTCATCGACAAAGCCGCGGACAGCGCAGCCGACTTCGTTTTCCTGGATCTGGAGGACGCGGTCGCGCCGCCGGAAAAGGAACAGGCCCGGCGCAACGTCGTCGAGGCGCTGCGGGACATCGATTGGACGGCCAAGGGCAAAGCAGTGTCGGTGCGCATCAACGGACTCGACACCCACTACATGTACCGCGATGTCATCGACGTGATGGAGCAGGCGGGCGACCGGGTGCATACCATCCTGGTGCCCAAGGTAGGAGTGCCCGCTGACTTGTACTGCGTCGAGACGCTGGTCGACCAGATCGAGCAGGCCAAGAGCTACCAGACCAAGGTGGGTATCGAGGCGCTGATCGAGACCGCGCTGGGCATGGCGAACGTGGAAGCCATCGCCAGCAGTGCGGGGCGGCCGGAGGCCCGACTAGAGGCACTGCATTTCGGAGTAGCTGATTATGCCGCGAGCAACCGGGCTCGCACGGTGAGTATTGGTGGCCTGAACCCGAATTATCCCGGGGATCAGTGGCATTTCGCGCTGTCGAGGATGATCGTGGCGTGCCGAGCCTACGGGTTGCGCCCGATCGATGGCCCGTTCGGCGACTACTCCGATCCCGACGGGTTCCGGGCCGGGGCCCGGCGGGCGGCCGCGCTCGGGTGTGAGGGTAAGTGGGCGATCCATCCCCGCCAGGTCGAGTTGGCCAATGAGGTGTTCAGCCCACCGGAGGCCGAGGTGGATCGGGCGCAGCGGATTATCGAAGCGCTCCGGGAGGCGGAGGCCCAGGGCAGGGGTGCCGCGTCGGTGGACGGCAAGATGATCGACGCAGCGTCGGAGCGGATGGCCAAGACCGTGATCGCGATGGACGAGGCGATCCGGGCCGCCGCGGCGAGCCGGGCCTAAGGGGCGGATGTGGATATTCACGAATATCAGGCCAAGGAAATCCTGGCCCGTTTCGGGGTCCCCATCCCCAGAGGGGGTTTGGCCTACAGTCCAGAGCAGGCGTCCTACCGGTGCACCGAGATCGGCGGGTCGGCCTGGGTGGTGAAAGCCCAGGTGCACGCCGGCGGCCGGGGTGAAGCTGGCGGGGTGAAGGTGTGTTACTCCGACCGTGACGTGCAAGACGTCGCGAACAGCATGTTCGGCCGGCGGCTGATCACCAGGCAATCTGGGCCGCGTGGCAAGCTGATCTACCGGGTGTACGTCGAGGAAGCCACTGACATCGCCCGCGAGTTGTACTTCGGCATCGTGCTGGACCGCCGCATCGAACGGGTGTGCATCGTCACCTCCGCCGAAGGCGGCGTGGAGATCGAGGAGCTGGTGGCCACCAAGCCCGAAGCGCTGGTGCGCACCACGATCGAGCCCGCGGCGGGTTTTCTGGAGTTCCAGGCGCGTGAAATCGCTTTCGCCCTGGGCCTGCAACCGGCGCAGATCGCCGAGGCCACTCGGATATTTCGTCGCGCTTACCGGGCGTTTCGAGACCTCGACGCCACCATGCTGGAGATCAACCCGCTGGCCGTGACCAGCAAGGGGGGCATCGTCGCATTGGATGCCAAGATGTCCTTCGACGACAACGCGCTGTTTCGCCACCTTGAGGTCTCCGAGCTGCGCGACCGCAGCCAGGAAGACGCCCGGGAGAGCCACGCGGCCGACCGGGGACTGGCCTACGTTGGCCTCGACGGCGACATCGGTTGCATGATCAACGGTGCCGGCCTGGCGATGGCGACCATGGATATGATCAAGCTAGCGGGCGGGGAGCCCGCGAACTTCCTGGACATCGGCGGTGGTGCCTCGCCAGAACGCGTGCTCAAGGCCTTCCGGGCGGTACTGCGGGACGACAAGGTCAAGGTGATGCTGATCAACATCTTCGCCGGCATCAACCGCTGCGACTGGGTCGCCGAGGGCATCGTGGCCGCGTTCAAGCAGATCGACGTCAGAATCCCGGTGGTGGTGCGGCTGGCCGGCACCCACGTCGAGCAGGGTCAGCAGATCCTGCGTGATTCCGGCTTGCCCATCATCACCGCGAACACTCTGGCCGACGCGGCCCACAAGGCCGTCGCCGCCGTGCGCACTGTCGATGCCAGCGCCTGAGTACTGGGGGAGGGGTCTCAGAAAACATGGCCATCCTGATTGATCAGCACACCCGCGTGGTGGTGCAGGGCATGACCGGCCGCATCGGGCGCTTCCACACCGAGGAAATGATCGACTACGGGACCAACGTGGTCGCCGGCGTCACTCCGGGTAAGGGCGACGAACGCATCCTGGACCGTCCGGTGTTCAACACCATGAAAGACGCGGTGGCCGCGACCGGGGCGACCGCGTCGATCGTGTTCGTGCCGCCCCCGTTCGCCGCCGACTCCCTGATGGAGGCCGCCGACGCCGGGATCCGGTTCTGCGTCTGCATCACCGACGGCATCCCGATGCAGGACATGATGAAGGTCAAGCGCTACATGCGGCGCTACCGGGCCCAACAGAAGATGATCCTGACCGGACCCAACTGCGCCGGCACCATCTCCCCGGGGCGGTCGCTGGTGGGAATCATGCCCGGCCACATCTACCTGCCCGGCCGGGTCGGGGTGATCGGGCGGTCGGGCACCCTGGGTTACGAGGCCGCGTCTCAGATGAAGGCGCTGGGTATCGGGGTGTCCACCTCGGTTGGCATCGGCGGTGACCCGGTCAACGGTTCTTCCTTCCGCGACCACCTGCAACTGTTCGAAGCCGACCCGGACACCGATGCGGTGGTGATGGTGGGCGAGATCGGCGGGCCGCAGGAAGCCGAGGGGGCCGACTACGTCCGCGACCACATGACCAAACCCGTGATCGCCTACATCGCCGGGCTCTCGGCCCCCAAGGGCCGCAAGATGGGCCACGCCGGCGCGATCGTGTCCGCGGTGGGGGAATCCGCGCAGGAAAAGGCGGAAATCTTGGCTGCCGCCGGCATCACCATGGCGCCCAACCCCTCGTGTATCGGGGAGACCGTCGCTCGGGTGCTGTCCGAGCATGGCTTGTTGCGCCGGGAGTCTGCGCTGGAGGACCGCTGTGGATGATCCCGTCATCGTCGTCACCCGGCGCTGGCCGGCGCCGGTCGAGGAAGAGCTGACTCGGCGCTTCGGCCACGTCCGGCTCAATACTGATGACGTACCGCTAGGTCCTGACGGGTTACGCGCCGCGCTGGAGCAGGCCGACGTCGTGCTGCCTACTGTCTCCGATCGGCTGCCGGCCGAGCTGTTCGAAGGGGAGCTGAAGACTCGATTCCTGGGTAACTTCGGCGTCGGCTACAACCACATCGACACTGCCGCTGCGGCCAAGGCCGGGATCGTCGTCACCAACACCCCGGGGGTTCTGACCGACACCACCGCGGACACCACGATGACCCTGCTGCTGATGGTGGCCCGCCGGGCCGGTGAGGGGGAACGTGAGGTCCGCGCCGGACGCTGGACCGGGTGGCGGCCCACTCACATGATGGGCGCCGACGTCACCGGCAAGACGCTGGGCATCCTGGGTATGGGCCGGATCGGGGTGGCGGTGGCCCGCCGCGGGCACTTCGGCTTCGGCATGCCGGTGGTCTTCTACGACCCGGTCGATTTCGACCCCGACCACGGGATCCCCGGTGCGCGCCGGGTCGGCACCATCGACGAGGTGCTGGCCGTCGCCGACTTCGTCTCGCTGCACATGCCCGGCGGCGGCGAGAACACCCACCTCATCGACGCCGCGGCGCTGGCCCGGATGAAGCCCACCGCGTTTCTGGTCAACAGCGCCCGCGGGGATGTGATCGACCAGACAGCGCTCATCGAGGCACTACGATCCGGGACGATCGCCGGTGCCGGGCTGGACGTCTACGAACGCGAGCCTGTGATCCCCCAGGAGCTGCTCGAACTGGACAACGCCGTGCTGCTGCCGCACCTGGGCAGCGCCACCCTGGAAACCCGCACCGCGATGGGCATGCTCGTGCTAGACAACCTGCAAGACTTCCTGGAGGGCCGCGAGCCGTCCTGCCGCGTGGCGTAATCTCTCGCTATCCGTGCAGCCCAGCATGGATGTGAGTGCTTCGGATGGGTGACGCGCCGGAGCGTCCGACCCCCTGCGTTGACGGGACATTGTGCGATCGTGTGACTGTGGTCGACAGAGGCACCGATGATGGGATTGTGGACAGGTACCGCGACCCGTTGTTGACGCCACGCGAGGCGGCCCGCCATCTGCAGGTCCCCCGCTCAACCTTTGATTTATGGCTTCGGGAGCAGGCCGCCGGCGAGCCGCTCGTACACCGGGTGCCGCCGCTGAGACGTGGTTGGCCCTCGGTTCCATTCGTCGCGATTATCGAAGCATACGTGCTTCGCTCACTACGCGATCTCAAACTTCGTAAGCGAAAGATCCGTGATGCGTCCGCTGCGATTCGGCGCGAGTTGGCTCGCCATACGGCCTGGCCACTCGGCGCATTGCCACCGAAGGCATCGACATCTTCGTCGACTACGCAGATGAAGGCCTTGAGCGGGCCCACGACGCGCAGCGTCCGATCCGGGAGATCATCGACAGGTACCTGCGGTACATCACTTGGGATGAGGCCGATGGCTCGCCTGTTCGGTTGACGCTCCCACAGTATGCGGCTGTGACTCCTGTGGTAATTGACCCCAAGTCGGATGGGGCGCTCCGGTGATCGCGATGAACAACGTCCAGATTGACAACGTAGTGGACTTATGGCGCGCCGGTGAGTCGCTGGATGCCGTGGCCCAGGAGTACGGGCTAACACGAGATGTCACGGAAGCCATCTGCCGCATCGCGGCATGAGTTCTTCGTCGACCGGTCTCTCGGACGTTCGACCACTGCTCGATTACGACAGCTGGGCTGGACGGTGCATCTGGTCAACGATCATTTCGACCATGACGCACAGTTCGTCAACGATGAGACGTGGACCGAGTACGGTTTGCGGCATACCTAGGCGTTGTTGACCCAGGATAACGGATCAGGTACCGGCCTGAGGAACTGCTTTCCCTTGCCGAGCACGGGAAAATGTTCTGCCTAAGCAGCGGGAACCTCACTATCGAGCAGCAGGCTCGCACTTTCAATGAAGCGCGGACACGTATCGAAAGAGCTGTCACCCGGCACGAGCCCGCTTCTACGTGGTATATACCGGTGGCCGGATAAAGAAACAGTGGCCCTGACAGGCGAGACCCGGTGCGGAACACGGGCGACCGGACGTCCCAGTCGATGCGGTAGCCGAACTGCCAGGCCATCGTCTCCGGCTTGCCAGTAGCTTCATAGTCACTGGCATCAGCAGGTCACGGAGCACGCGGGCGACCGGACCGGCGGCCTTGTCGCTGTTGGTGTGGGCGGCTGCGGCGATGATCTTCTCGACGCGGGCGTGCTGTCTGGCACACTGTGGCCAGTAGCAACCAGGCCGACTGTGACGGGCGCGGACCTTCTACCGGGTGGCGTGAGCTCGCCGGTCGATGACCCGCGGACTCTGTTGCAGACGATGTTCCACGCGGCGGTCGCGGCAGCGGATCCGCTGCAGCGAGTGGCGGACTTCCTGCCGGCGCCGCCGCCTGGACAGCTCGTCGTGGTCGGAGCCGGCAAGGCGTCAGCACGGATGGCGCAGGCAGTGGAGCAGGCCTGGAACGGCCCGCTGAGTGGGCTGGTGGTGACCCGCTACGGGCACGCGGTGCCGTGCTCGCACGTTGAGATCGTGCAGGCGGCGCACCCGGTTCCCGACGCCGCGGGTGAGCGGGCCGCCCGCCGGATCCTGGATCTGGTGTCCAGGCTCGGTGCCGACGACCTCGTGCTGGCGCTGATCTCCGGCGGCGGCTCCGCCCTGCTGGCGCTGCCGGCACCAGGGGTCACCCTGGCCGACAAGCAGGCCATCAGTACCGCCTTGCTGCGGTCCGGCGCGTCGATCGAGACGATGAACCTGGTGCGCAAGCACCTGTCAGCGATCAAAGGTGGACGACTCGCGGCGGCGGCGTTCCCGGCTGCCACCGTGGGCTTGCTGATCTCCGACGTGCCCGGTGACGATCCCGCCGTCATCGCCTCCGGGCCCACCGTGGCGGAGAAGTCCACCCCGGCGGAGGCGCTGGCGGTGCTCTCGGCCTGTGATGTGCCGGTACCAGCCGCAGTGCGGGCGCACCTGGAGACCTCGTCAGGCTGCCCGGGACCCAACGACCCGCGAATGGCTCGCATCACCAACCACGTGATCGCCGCGCCGCAACAGTCCCTGCAGGCCGCCGCCGCAGTGGCCCGGCAGGCCGGCGTGACCCCGGTCATCCTGAGCGACTCGCTGGAGGGTGAATCCCGAGAAGTCGGCATCGTGCTGGCCAGAATCGCTGAGCATGTGTGCCGCTATGGCCAGCCGGTGCCAGCGCCGTGCGTGCTGCTTTCCGGCGGCGAGACGACCGTGACCGTGCGCGGCAGCGGCAGCGGTGGCCGCAATGTCGAGTTGCTGTTGTCGCTGACGGTGGCCCTGCGTGGGGCGCAGCGCGTGTACGCCATCGCCTGCGACACTGACGGCGTCGACGGGGCGGAGGAGGTGGCCGGAGCGCTGATCGGACCCGACACCCTGCGCCGAGCCGAGCAACTGAAGGTGAACGCTAGGGCTGCGCTGGCCAACAACGACGGGCACGGTTTCTTTGCCGCGCTGGGTGATCAGATCGTGACCGGCCCCACCCTCACCAACGTCAACGATTTCCGCGCCGTGCTGATTACCTGACCCGGCGTCGGTGGTCCTCGACGAGCTACCGACTGTCCCGGCAGCGGGCCAGGTCGGCGGCGCCGACGAGGCCAGCTTTGGGACCCAGTTCGGCGATGCGCAGGTCGGCCAGCGGACGGTGCCCGCCACCGGTCAGGTGCTTCCTGAAGGCGGCCAGCGCGGGGGCTCGGAGCATCTCACCGGCCTCGGACACGCCGCCACCGATGATGAACAGGCCAGGGTCCAGGATCGCGGCCACCCCGGCCAGCCCGCGACCCAGCCACGCCCCGACCACATCGAAGCACCGCAACGCCACCACATCACCGGCCGCAGCCGCCTCGGTGACCATCTCACCGGTGATGTTTTCGGACCAACCACCGGCCAGCTGCAACAGCTCAGTGGCCATCTCGGGGGAGGTGCGGACCAGCGATCGGGCCTCCCGCACCAGGGCCCGTCCGCTGGCGTACTGCTCCAAGCAGCCCTGCAGGCCACATCTGCAACGCCGCCCTTCCGGAACGACGGTGAGGTGGCCGATCTCGGCAGCCACGCCGAACTGGCCGCGTAGCAACTGCCCCTTCACCACGATGCCGCCCCCGATGCCGGTTCCCACGGTGACAGTCACCACGTTTTCGAAACCTCGGCCGGCGCCGAACCGAGCCTCCGCCCAGGCGGCGGCGTTGGCGTCGTTCTCCACCACCACGGACAATCCCAACCGACGCTGCAGCGACGCCTGTAGCGGCTCGTCGCGCCACGCAAGATGGGGCGCGAACATCACCGTGGAGCACTGCGCGTCGATGAAGCCGGCCGCCCCGATGCCCACCGCCTCGACCTCATACTTATTCGAGAGCTCGCCGACCGTGGCGGCGATCGCGTCCTCGATTCTCGTCGCGTCGTCGGCGGGCGTGTCCCGGCGCGTTGTCGCAACGATCGTTCCCAGCTCGTCGACAACGCCGGCCGCGACCTTCGTACCGCCGACGTCCACCCCGATGGTCAATGTGGAGCGCGCTGCCGTCAGCGCTCCAGCGTGTTCAGGAACGCGGCACCTCCCCCGATCGATCTCCAGCTCCCCGGGCGGTAGTCCGTTGAGCTTGCTCCGGTCCCCGACTTCAGCGACGGCCTTGCCGTTGTCCCAGTGGACCTGGTCCGGATCTCGAAGACTATCTTCCCGGGGCGATGTCCCGCAGGCTGTCGGAGATGACGGTGTCCCTGGCCGTTCCACGATCGGCATCAGCGCCCCGTCATAGCCGGGGAACACCGCCGGGCTGGGGAGGGCGGGCCGCAGTCAGCGGGAAGCCGGGCGCGTGATCAAAAGCGATGGAAACATGGAGTTGGCCGCCCGAGATGGGCGTCGGTGACGTGCGCGAGCATCGGTAGGAGCTTAAGAGGTGATTTCACACGTGGGGGAGCTGGCCGCGGCCCTGCTGGTGGTTCTCTTATTGGCCGCGGGAGCGCTGATCGGCTTGGCCGCGCGGTGGGTAGTGGGGCATCCGGAACGGATCCGGGCCGGACTCGCCTGGGCGGCCGATCGTCCTGCAGTGACCTGGGTGCGATCGCGCTACCCAAGGCAATGGCGGTTCGTGGGTCGCCGGTTCGCACCAGGCGAGGCCGCAGGTTTGGCCTTGACCGTCGGGGTCGTTGCGGTACTCGCATTGGGCCTGAGTTTCGGGGAAATTTTGGACCACGTGCTCGATGGCGAAGGCGTCGCGGTGGCCGACCGCCCGGTGGCGAGGTTCCTCGCCGGACACCGCGAGCCGTGGTTGATCACCGTTGCCCAGCTGATCTCCCATCTGGGCAGCCCGGTGGGGGCGACGCTAACGGGCACCGTCGTAGGTGTGGCGTTGGCGCGGATCCAGCGGTCATGGCTGCCGCTCGTTGTCATGGTGCTCGGCGTGGGCGGTATCGGGTTGATCAACATGACGGTGAAACGGCTGGTGGGTCGGGATCGTCCCCCGCTGGCGATGGCCGTGCTGGGTGAGGACGGCTTCTCGTTCCCTTCCGGTCACACTGTCGGCACCACGGTGGTGTGGTTACTTTCGGCATGGATGATCGGCCGTTGGGTGATCACTCGACGGTCCGGTAAGGCCGCGGTGTGGGCTGGGGCGTTGCTGATGATCCTCGCGGTCGGAACAACGCGGGTGTTCCTGGGGGTGCACTTTCCCAGTGATGTGCTGGCCGGCTGGGTGCTGGGCGCGGCGTGGGCGGTCACCATCGCGCTGGTGGCCAACGTGTGGGAACAGTCACCACACAGCGCCGCTGGAGTGGACGGTGACCGCCACCCCGTTCGAACGGAGTGAATGCCGATGACTCAGAGTGAGGTTAGAGCGCGGGGGAAGGTTGCCTATGGATGTGGACGGTGACGTTCATGCCGGGAACGAGGTCGAGGTTGTCGCGGTTCTCGATCGCGATCTTGACCGGGATGACCTGGGTGACCTTCTGGAAGTTGCCACCGGTGTTGCCTTGCGGGAACAGCGAGAATTCCGCAGCGGCTCCGCCTTGGATCTCCTGGACGCGGCCGGTGAGTTCGGTGTCGGGGAAAGCGTCAACGTCCACGTCGACCAACTGACCGGGGTACACCGCTTTGATATCGGTCTCGTCGACCCGGGCGGTGACGAAGATGTCGTCTAGGTTGTAGGCAACGGCGAGTTGGGTGCCGGCCGTCACGAACGTACCCGGGACAGCGTTGTCCACCGCCACGGTGCCTTCGGCAGGCGCACGGATGCTCATCTGAGGCCGGGCGAATCCACCTTGGATCTCGATGCGCCCAACGACCTGGTCTTCGCGTAGCTGGGCGCCCTGGGTGGCGCGCCAGTCGATGAGGGTGCCGCTGGTGGGAGCGTTGACGGAGATCTTGTCGCCATCGATCTGGGCGTTGTCGGTGCTGACGAAGTTGCGGGCGTTGAGGAAGTAACTGGTGGCGAAGGCGCCGGCGGCGGCCAATGCCAAGATCAGAATTACGACGAGGCCGATGCGGGTGGAGCGTTTGAGCTTGCGCCGTTGCGGTGTTGTGGTCGCGGTGCCGTCGGTGGGCGACTGGCCAGCTAGTGCTGGTGGTGCCGGGCCCTCCATGCTCACACCCTCCGGAGTCGATGTGGTGGAGCCTCCACCCATAGACTACGCGCCGTACCCTATTTTGGGGAGAGTGGCCGGGCGACCGGATTATCCAACCGAGTCATGGACGGATGAGCGGGAGGACTACTTCGTCGACGATCTCTACCAACACCCGGTCGGGAATCGGTGAGCGGTGCACCAGAAAATGTTGGCGCAGCAGACCGGGACCGACACTGGCGATAAGTGGCGTGAGCGCGGTGGCGCGGACCTCGCCCCGGACGGCGCCTCGCTGAAGAACCTCGAGAAAGCGGCCGATGCCGGGATCGATGAAGCGGATGCGGATGATCTCCATGAGATCGGGGTTTCGGATGGTCTCGGCCATCAGGCCACGGACCGCCTCGCCCGAGGGACCATTGAGCAGAGTGGCGAATCCTCGTAAGCATCCGAGCATGTCCTCACGCACGCTGCCGGTGTCGGGCGGCTCGACACAGCCGGGAAGCATGTGGTGGACCGCGTCGGCGACCAGTTGGGCGCGGCTGGGCCAGCGCCTATACAACGAACCCTTGCTCGCCCGGGCCCGGTGGGCCACATGTTCCATCTTCAGTTCGGCATAGCCGACCGCGGTCAGTTCCTGGAGGGTGGCTTCGAAAATCGCCTCGTTGAGAGCGTCGCCGCGACGCCGAGGCGCTTTGCGGTAATCAACTGGGCTGGCGCTGCTCAACGTCCACACCTCTCCGGCTCTAGCTGAATATTGTGCCCCCAAGGGGAACGCAGCAGAAGGGTAGAGTACGCGGCGTTCCGATGGCACAGTGGTGTCATGACCGGCCCAGGGACGACCCAGTCGGAGGTCAGCGCCGACGGGGCAGGCGAGCGGGCGGTCGGCGGTGGTTCCGGTTCCGCCATGGCTACCGCGTCTGCGGGTTGGGGTCTGCCGCTGGCGGTGCTGATCGTCGGGGTGTTCGTGTCGATTCTGGATATCACCATCGTCAATGTGGCTATCCCGACCATTCAGAACGAGTTCGGGGTGACCACCGACGACGCGCAGTGGGTGGTTACGGCTTACGCACTGACCGAGGGTGTGGTGGTGCCGGTCACTGCGTGGTTGGGGTATCGCTTCGGGTTGAGCCGGGTGTACAGCCTGGCGCTGCTGAGCTTCGCCGTCGGGTCGGCGCTGTGCGGGCTGGCCTGGGACCTGAACAGCTTGGTGATCTTCCGGATCGTGCAGGCGATCCCGGGTGGGATTCTGCCGGCCATCACTCTGTCGATCTTGTTTCGGATCGTGCCGCGAGACCGTTTCGGCGCCGCCATGGGCCTGTACGGCCTGGGGGTCGTGTCCGCCCCGACGATCGGGCCACCCCTGGGTGGGTATCTGGTCGAGTACTTCGACTGGCGACTGATCTTTTTCATCAACGTGCCGATCGGGATCCTGGGTGTGGTGGCCGCAGTGCTGGTCATGCCGAGATTTTCCAGAGAGCCCGGGCGGCGGTTCGACGTGCTGGGCTTCGTCACCGTGGCAGGTGGCTTGTTCGCGCTGCTGCTGGCGGCGTCGGAGGGCCCGGACTGGGGGTGGAGCTCCTACCGGATCCTGGGTCTGATCACCTTCGGCGTGCTGAGCCTGGCATTGTTCGCGGTGATCGAGCTGGAGGTCACCGACCCGCTACTGGACGTTCGGATATTCCGTCACTGGGCGTTCACGCACTCGCTGTTGTTGATCACGCTGCTGATGGTGGTGATGTTCGGGGTGCTGTTCTACATCCCACAGTTCCTTCAGCAGGTCCAGGGGCTGGGGGCGCTGGACTCGGGACTCTCGCTGCTGCCCCAGGCGCTGGTGATGGCGGTATTGATGCCCATCGCCGGGCTGGTCTATGACCGCGTCGGACCCCGCTGGCCGGCGGCCGTCGGCTTGACGATCGTGGCCGCCAGCACCTATCTGCTGCACACGACCACCATCGATACCTCCCGCGGGCAGATCACATGGACGCTGACGTTGCTGGGTGTCGGCCTAGGGCTCGCCATGATGCCGATCTTCACCGGGGGAATCGCGGTGATCCCGGTGGCCCAGGTGAACGTGGCGAGCGCGTTCAACAACGTCGTGCAGCGGGTGTCGGGGGCGATCGGGTTGGCCGTGCTCACCGCGATCTTGACCACCCAGCAGGCCCAGCAGATGGCCGGACGCGCCTCGCTGGTGCCCGCAGACACCGCCACCCCGGACCTCGGCCCCGCCGCCCCGGATTGGATGGGCCAGTGGGTCACCCAGCGGCAGACCGAGCTGCAGGTGCTCGTCGGGGCGATGGACAACCTGTTCCTCATCTGCTCCGCGCTCAGCGGCCTGGCCGCTCTGGGAGCGCTACTGCTGAGATCCGGATCCGCCTCCGCGGCTCCGGCCGGCTTCGCCCCACCAGCGTCGGAAGCCGCCGCTGCGCCATCCCCCAACGGCCAAGTGACCCGCGACCGCACACCGTCGAAGCACACAACGGGTGATCAGCC
>JALZCN010000343.1 GCA_030863045.1 Actinomycetota bacterium
GGCTGGCGCCGCAGACCCCGGTGGCGATCACCGCTGCGGGCACCATGCCCACCCAACACACCTTGGACACCACGCTGGCGTCGCTGAGCGGCGACACCGGCGAGCTCGCCGGGCCGCTGGTGGTCACGGTCGGCTCGGTGGTGGGGCAGCGGGCGAAGTTGTCCTGGTGGGAGTCCCGGGCGCTGTATGGCTGGAAGGTGCTGGTGCCACGAACCAAGGAGCAGGCTGGGGTGATGAGCGAGCGGCTGGCGGTGCACGGCGCGGTGCCCGTCGAGGTACCGACGATCTCGGTGGAGCCGCCCCGATCCCCAGCGCAGATGGAGCGGGCGGTCAAGGGCCTGGTTGACGGTCGCTACCAGTGGGTGGTGTTCACCTCCACCAATGCGGTCCGAGCGGTCTGGGACAAGTTCCGCGAGTTCGGTCTGGATGCCCGTGCATTCGCCGGCGTCAAGATCGCTTGTGTGGGGGAGGCCACCGCCGAGCGGGTGCGTTCGATGGGGATCGTTCCCGAGCTACTGCCCTCGGGGGAGCAGTCCTCCGAGGGGCTGCTGGCCGATTTCCCGCCCTTCGACGACATCCTGGATCCGGTGGACCGGGTGTTGCTGCCGCGCGCGGACATCGCAACCGAGACACTGGCCGCCGGCCTGCGGGAGCGTGGCTGGGAGATCGACGACGTGACGGCCTACCGCACGGTCCGGGCCGCTCCACCACCCGCCGAGACTCGCGAGATGATCAAGACGGGTGGCTTCGACGCGGTGTGCTTCACGTCCTCGTCCACGGTGCGCAACCTGGTTGGTATCGCCGGCAAGCCGCATGCTCGCACGATCGTCGCCTGCATAGGCCCAGCCACCGCTGAGACGGCGGTCGAGTTTGGACTCCGGGTGGACGTGCAGCCTGAGGTGGCCCAGGTCGGTCCCCTGGTCGACGCGCTCGCCGACCACGCCACTCAACTGCGCGCCGAAGGTGCCCTCCCCCCACCCCGCAAAGCCAAGAGCCGCCGGCGCTAGCCCGCCGACGTTTCCCGCGGTAGGGAAGTGACGCGATGTATCCAGCTAGTCGGCCGAGGCGGTTGCGGACTACGGCTGCGATGCGGCGGTTGGTCAGGGAAACCACCGTGGTCGCGCACCAGCTGGTGCTGCCGGTGTTCGTCAAGCAGGGCGCCGCGGAGCCGGTACCGATCTCGTCCATGCCCGGTGTGGTACAGCACAGTCGGGACTCCCTACGTAAGGCTGCGGTCGAAGCGGCTGCTGCCGGGATAGGCGGGATCATGCTGTTCGGCGTGCCCGCTACCCGGGATGCCACCGGCTCGGGCGGCATCGATCCGGACGGCGCGCTCAACACAGCCGTGCGTGACGTTCGCACCGAGGTGGGCGATGACCTCGTGATCATGGCTGATACCTGTCTGGACGAGTTCACCGATCACGGGCACTGCGGCCTGCTGGATGCGGCCGGCCGGGTGGACAACGACGCGACACTCGCGGTGTACGCGCAGATGGCCGTGGCGCAGGTACAGGCCGGTGCGCACCTGGTCGGCCTCAGCGGCATGATGGACGGCCAGGTGAGTGTGGTTCGGGCCGCGTTGGACGCCGCGGGCCACCACGACGCCGGGATCCTGGGCTACAGCGCCAAATATGCCTCGGCGTTGTACGGCCCGTTCCGCGATGCGGTGGAGTCCCAGCTGCGTGGGGACCGCTTGACCTATCAGCAGGATCCGGCGAACGCACGGGAAGCGCTCCGGGAGGCGTCGTTGGATCTCACAGAGGGTGCCGACATCGTGATGGTCAAGCCCGCGATGCCCTACCTGGACGTGCTCCGCGCGGTCGCCGAGATCTCCGACGTGCCCGTCGCCGCTTACCAGGTCTCCGGGGAGTACTCGATGGTGGAGGCGGCAGCGGCCCAGGGTTGGCTGGATCGACGACGCACGGTGTTGGAGACGCTGACATCCATCCGTCGCGCCGGTGCCGACCTGGTACTGACCTACTGGGCCGTGCACGCCGCAGGCTGGCTGCGTTGACCAACGAGTCACCCGGCAGAGCAGCAGGCCCGCGACTAGCGTGAGGTGGCATGACAACGCCCCCGCCACCGTCCGACTCTCGGGACCAGCAGTGGCCGGTGCCGGGATCCCCGTCCCGGGGTCCACGACCAAGAACGGTCGAAATTTCTTTCTGGCTCTGGATCGTCATTCTGACCTTCAGCGGGATCGGCATTCTGATCACGTTGACCCAGCTCGATCAGCTACGGGCCCAGGTGATCGACACAGCTCTCGCCCAAGATCCGACCCAGGACCGGTCGATGATCGAAAGCGTGATGACTGGTGCCCTGACTGTGGGGGTGGTGTTCGCGCTGGTGTTCGTCGCGGCTGGATTCGCGTTCGCGTTCTTCATGCGCAAGGGCCGCAACTGGGCTCGGATGCTGTTGGCCGTGCCCGGTGGTTTGATCGTGCTGTTGTGGCTGATCGGTCTCACGCAGGGTGCCGGCCCGACGCCTGCACTCGGTGTCTCCTTGGTCCAGCTCCTGCTGGTCGTGGCAGCCATCGCCACCATGTTCGGGGCGGAGGCCAATGTGTGGTTCCGCCGACCCTGGCCCGGATCCTAACCAGCGCTTCCTGCCGGAACCCGTGGCCGCCGTCCGTGTCATGACAGGGTGCGGCATGGGTTTCGCAACCTCGACGCACACGCGCTGGCTACGGGTCGCGGCGCCCGTAGCCGAGGTGTCGACCGCCATCCTGCTGGGCTGGTTCGCTTGGTGGTGCTGGCACCGGGGTGTGATCGTAACGGTGCGCCGCGGTGTCGAAATGAACCGCGTTGAGGGTGGATGGTGGGCCGTTGCCACTGGAGCGGCGACACTGGCCGGGATCCTGCTGCTCGACGCAGGACGGCGAGTGGCAACTGCCGTGGCCCGGTAGGAGGGGTCTGACCGGGGCCGGTGCGGGTTGGGCGGCGTCGAGGATCGCGAAGCCGCGGTCACGGGCGTACGTGGAATACCCGGCGGGCTGCGCGGTCCGTACCCTGGTGGATGCCAATCGCAGTGATCCGGGTACGGCGCAGAGGCTACAGGGGGCTTCGTGACGAAACCTTCGCGCCTGCGAGCAGGACGTGCCCCGCGGCGACAGGGTGGCGGTGCCCTCACCGACGTGATCGATCAGCTGCCCACCTCGGTTGCGAGGTGAGCGCCATCGAATCGGCCCGGCTGTTCAACCGGGCCAGAGCGGTGATCCCCGGTGGGGTGAACTCCCCGGTGCGGGCTTTCGGCGCGGTCGGCGGCACGCCACGCTTCATGGTCCGGGCGGCAGGCCCCTACCTGTGGGACGCCGACGGCAAGCGGTACGTCGACCTGGTCTCCTCGTGGGGCCCAATGATCCTGGGCCACGCGCACCCCGTGGTGGTGGACGCGGTACGCGCGGCCGCCACGCAGGGGCTGTCCTTCGGCACTCCCACCACCGGGGAGATCGAACTTGCCGAGGAGATCGTGCGGCGGGTCGAGCCGGTCGAGCAGGTCCGCCTGGTCAATTCCGGCACCGAAGCGACGATGAGCGCGGTCAGGCTGGCCCGCGGCGTCACCGGGCGCCCCGCGGTGACCAAGTTCGCCGGGCATTACCACGGGCACGTCGACGCGCTGCTCGTCGCCGCCGGCTCCGGTGTCGCGACCTTCGGGTTGCCCAGCAGCCCGGGCGTGACCGGTGCGCAGGCCAGTGACACGATCGTGTTGCCCTACAACGACCTCGACGCGGTCCGCGCGGCGTTCGCGCAACGCGGCGGGGAGATCGCCGCCGTCATCGCCGAGGCGGCCGCCGGGAACATGGGCGCGGTGCCACCGGATCCGGGCTTCAATGCCGCGCTGCGCGAGCTGTGCCACGCCCACGGTGCATTGC
>JALZCN010000356.1 GCA_030863045.1 Actinomycetota bacterium
CAGCACAACCGCGAACAACGGCCACTGCAGGGCGTAGCCCAGATTCTGCCAATCACCCGTGG
Source organism: Actinomycetota bacterium (assembly GCA_030863045.1). Taxonomy (GTDB): domain Bacteria; phylum Actinomycetota; class Actinomycetes; order Mycobacteriales; family Pseudonocardiaceae. The sequence goes on from JALZCN010000356.1 coordinate 63, forward strand.
GCGTCTGGGACCGATCCCACTGCCAGTTCCCCAGCCAGATGAACACCGCACAACACGTCAGCACCAGCAGGTGGCCGAACCACCACCGCCGGGACAGCGCGAACCGCCACACGCGCCTACGATACGCGGATCCTGGCTGGAGATGCCCGGGCTGTGATGTCCCGGATGGGCGACGCCGGGTCGTACACGTCGGGGGGTGCGGGGGCGCCCCAGGATGGTGGATAGCGTCGAGGGGTGAGCGCGCGGGACGGGGGGTTACGGGGTTGGCTTGCCCTGTCGCGGCCCGAGCAGCCCGCAGTGGTCACCGATCCCGGGCAACGCCGGGCGCTGGTCGTGGAGATCGTGCTGGTGTTGGCCGTGACGTTGGGACTGTCGGGGATACGCAGCCTGCTGTCGCTGCTGGACGCGGCGCTGGCTCCGGGGTCACTGGCCGACCAGTCGGTGGCGATCAACGCGCCGGTCCGGAAGGCTGAGCTGCTCGACCTCGCCTACCAGCTCACCGGGGTGATCCAGCTGCTGGCGTGGGCCGGCCTGGGCGGCTACCTCCTATGGAGAAGCGGCGTCTCACTGCGCAGTCTGGGTCTGGACGGCCGGTCGCCGGGCCGAGACGCGGGGCTGGGCGCCGGGCTGGCGACGGTGATCGGGGTGCCGGGATTGGGGTTATACCTGCTGGCCCGCGCTGCCGGTCTCAACCTCACCGTGCTGCCCTCCGCGCTGCCCGACACGTGGTGGCGGGTGCCGGTGCTGCTCGCCTTGGCGGTGGCCAACGCGCTGGCCGAGGAGCTGCTGGTAGTGGGTTACCTGATCACCCGGTTGCGCCAGTTGGGATCTCGGGCGGTCACCGCGGGGTTGGCCAGCGCAGTGCTGCGCGGTAGCTACCATCTCTATCAGGGGCTCGGCGGATTCATCGGAAATTTCGCGATGGGGCTCGTGTTCGCCGCAGTCTGGCAACGAACTCACCGGCTGTGGCCCCTGATGATCGCCCATGCTCTGATCGACGTCGTCGCCTTCGTCGGTTACGCGCTCCTGCGTGGACGCCTCACTTGGCTGCCCTGACGCATCAGCGGAGGGTGACCTGGCGGCCACGGAGGCCGCGAAGGGCGCGGCGTTCGGCATCGGTCAGCGGTGGGGCGTCCGGCGAGTCCAGGCTTTCCACAGCCTCCGCCAGGCGGGCCGCGAAAGCTTCCGCAGGAGCTACCCACTCCCGGGCGTGCTGCTCGCGATCGACGTCCCAGACCGGCACCAGCACCCCGTGCGCTCGAAACGAACCCGCGAACCGGGAGCCGTCACCGAAGTCCAACTCATGGCGGGCGGCCAGTCTCGCCATCGCGGCGAGCAGCCGCTCTTCCGGCTCGGGGCGAACCCACCGGATGTGTGCCTTCTCGCCGGCATCAACCCAGTAGACGGCCTCGAGACCGGCCCCGGTGACCGCCTCGGTCGGCATGATCGCGGCGTTGGCCTTCTCCAACGAGGCCGCTGCCTCCCCGGACGGGGTTTCGTCACCGGGAATCCACCACGCGAAGTCGCGATACATGGTGACGTCGAGTGGGGTATCAGGATGCAGCAGTTCCTGCAGCCGGACCTGTTCACCTTCGGCTGTGGTGTTGACCGCTGCGAGCACCGAGCCGGGCTCCGCGGTCAGCGCCCAGCTCACCGCGCGGCCGAGGTCCCGGGACAGGTCGCCGGAGCGGGTCAGCACCTGCAGGCCGATCAGCGCCGCACCGTTGGAACGCACGATCGCAGCGGCCGCCGTCGGCAGCACGGTGGCCAACGTGACGTCGCGCTCGGCCGGCTGGGCCAGCTGTAGTGGCGCAGTCGCCGACGGCACGAACTCGCGCAGCGCGACGAGCTGGCATTCCGCGGCGAGACCGGCGAAGGGGCGACTGACGACGGCGTCCTGGAGACCGCCCGGGTCACCGTGGCAAGCTTTGTATCTCTTACCCGAGCCGCACGGACAGGCTTGGCGGGGGTTGATCTGGCCATCGGCGGGCGGGCGGGTCTTCGTCGTGATGCGTTTGGACACCGGTGCACGCTATCGCGTGCCACCGCCAGGGACCCGCACCACCACCATCCGGCGGACTCCGGTCAGATGGACCGGGCTGAGCAGCCGGGTCAGCCGCCGTACCACAACGATGGTGGTGATCGCGACCGCGGCAGCCACCAAGTCGGTGGCCACGTGGAGCAATACCCCATCAGCCCGGGCCTGTACCCCATCGCGCTGACTCCACAGGATGGCGGTGCCGCTCAGCAGCAACCCGGTCGCCCACATCGCCCACCATCCGATCACCAGCGGCGAGGGACGCGGTCGACGATCGGGGTTCTGCCCCAGAGCGGTGTGTTCCAACTCGGCGAGCACCGCGCCCGGCACCACCAGATTTATCCCCGGCACCAACACACCGAGGACCAGCTGCCAGGTCGGCCGCGTCGGCGTGATCGCGGCGGCGCGGGCTGCGGCCGCGTTCGCGTGCACCAGCCATCCCAACGTGACGACGCCGGCCAGAGCCGCGGCCAGCAGCGACACCACCCCGCCGGTGACCACCAGCGCGTCGCTGGCTCGCAGCGGGCCGGCCGGCACCGCGTCGGTACGGCTGCCCAGCAGCAGCGCGTACCGCCACGCCTCGGCGCCTGCAGTGATCAGCAGCACCGTGGCGGTCAGCCCCAGCAACGGGACTGCCACCGCGGCCAGTGCCCGCATCTGCTCATCCGGCGGGGTGTCCACCGGCACCGCCCACCGCCCACCGGAGGGTCGGAGCGGCAAAGCCGACCGCCGGAAACCCCACCGTGGCGGGATGGGGTAGGACGGCGGACCCGTATAGCGAGCCAGCGGGGCCATCACGGGCCTACAGCACCGTTGGCGGGGCATTCGACTCGGCCACCATCGGGCGGCCCGCGCCAGCCCAGGCGCGCATTCCACCGTCGACGTTCACCGCATCCCAACCCGCCTGCACGAGATAGGCGGTGACCCGCGCCGACCGTGCTCCGGAGCGGCACACCACGTGCACCGGGCGGTCGGGGAACGCGGCGGCGAGCTCGTCGAGCCGCTGTGGCACCTGCCCCATCGGCACGTGGACGGCTGCCGGTGCATGCCCGGCAGCCCACTCGTCGTTCTCACGGACATCGAGCAGCGCTGCGCTGTCGGACACATCAGCCACCGAAACGGCCGGGACCGAAGAGGTCATGGGTACCAATCGTGCCACAGCAACCGGGGCCATCATCAGGTTGATCGCTCGGCACCTGCCCCGGTCAGCGCGCGCACCTCCATTTCGGCGTACCTCGCCTCCTCGTCCGCGCCGTCCTTGCTCAGCACCGTGGCGAGATAACCGAGCAGGAAGGCCAACGGCACCGAGATCAGCGCCGGGTTGCGCAGTGGGAAGATTGCGAAGTCGACACCGGGGAACATCGACCCTGCAGTGCCCGACACCGCCGGCGAGAAGATGATCAGCAGCACACAGCTGATCAGCCCTCCGTACATGCTCCACAGCACGCCGCTGGTGTTGAACCGCCGCCAGAACAGCGAGTAGAGGATGGTCGGCAGGTTCGCCGAGGCGGCCACCGCGAAGGCCAGCGCCACCAGGAAAGCGACGTTCTGGCCGAGCGCGGCGATCCCGCCGAGGACCGCCAGTGCGCCGATGACACAGACGGTGATGCGGGCGACCCGCACCTCGCTGTCCGGCTCCAGCTTGCCGCGCTTGATCACGTTGGCGTACACGTCGTGCGCGAACGACGCCGACGCCGTGATCGTCAGGCCCGCCACGACGGCCAGGATCGTGGCGAACGCGACCGCGGAGATGAAGCCCAGCAGCACCTCGCCGCTGAGCTGGTACGCCAAGAGCGGCGCGGCGGAGTTCGTCCGGCCGGGCGCGTTGGCGATCGTCGTCGCGCCACCGGGCACCAGCGCCGCGGCGCCGTAGCCCAGCACGAGCGTGAACAGGTAGAAGATGCCGATCAGCCAGATCGCCCATACGACCGAGTGCCGGGCCTCCTTGGCCGACGGCACCGTGTAGAAG
>JALZCN010000361.1 GCA_030863045.1 Actinomycetota bacterium
GGCCAGCCCGGGTCCATGGTGCCCAGGTCGCGCAGCGTGGTGAACCCCCGTGCCAGATAGGCCTGGGCCAGGCTCAGCCCGGTCAACGCCTTAGCCCGCCGCGGACGCCAGCGTCTGGGTGTAGATGGCCGAACCGTCCATCGTCAGATGCCGTGGCAGTCGATGCACGTCCGCTTGGTCAAATCCACCACCGCGACGCCGGCCGACCCTGGATCTGCGCCTGAGTTTCTCCCTCGACGGCCTCGGTGCCCTCTATGCGTTGCTGACCACCGGCGTCGGCGCCCTCGTCTTTGCTTACGGCACCCGCTACGTTCGGCGGGCAGCCAGCTGAAGAACTCCGCCTCCCGTTTCAGCCTGGCGTCCGCGCCATTGCGGCTGCGAGCAGGCCCACGCTGTTGGTTCCCAGGTGCAGTCCGATCGGGGCGAGCAGGCTGTCGCTGCGTTGTCGAAGCCAGCCTAAGACCGCCCCACCCATCCCGGTTACCACAAGGACTCCGGCCACCGATGCCCATTGGCGGACCGGTGACCCGCCGGGCCCCGCGGGCCCAAGGCCGAGCTGATGTGCCACAACCCGAAGACCACTGAGGTGATCGCGACAGCGGGTCGAACCGGTAGTGCCCGCGACGCGATCGCGAGCAGCACACCGCGGAAGGCGATTTCCTCGCACAGGACGGTGCCCAGGGGGATCAGCAGCACGGCGCGCATCACAAGCTGACCCGTCGATATTTCCTCGACCCAGTGGTCTTCCAGGACGCTCCGAAGCGCTGGGATTTCCACAGCTACGCCATAGCCGGCGGTGACCGCCGCAAGGGATGCCCCACCCCACCGGATCCCCGCCCGCCACGTCGAACGACCGAGCCCTAGTTCCCCCCAGCTAAGCCCCGCCCGGCGCGCCGCCAGCACCAGGGCCAGCGTCGCACCGAGGTTGGCGACGGTTCCTACCTCGGCGCTTGCCGGCAGGCGCGGAACGACAAGCGTGCTCCACGCCAACAGGACACTGGACGTCGCGGCGAGGGGCAGCCAGCGCCTGCCGGCAAGGCGCTGGATCACGGAGCGACGTTGCGGTCGACGCGCACGGCATAGCGTCGGTCCAGTCGTGGAGCCTCCGCAACCCAGCCTTCGATCATGAGATCAACGTAGTTGTGTCCGTGCCTGTCGGGAACGGACTAGGCGTGGACGAGATGGCGTGAGCTGCAAGGGTCACGATGGGGTGCCAGCTCGTGGCGGCCGGTGGTTCGGTCCGGCGAGAAGTGACGCCGCACGCAGACGGTGTTGGCCTGCCGCACGAACGTCGCGCCGGCCGTCCACCCGACCTGCACTCGCCCCGACCCGGTAGCGCGTGATCGATCACGGCCGTGGAATCCGAGGTGCACGACCCGGCTTGTTCGTGCCACAGGTTGGATCGGCCATTGCACTGAAGCAGCTCTGGCGCGACCATGAGCGCAGGACATGGCATGGCTCCAGGCGGCGAACGATTCCGAGGCGCCGCTGTCCTGTCAGGCGGTGCACCGGTGGAAGAACCGCTAGCAGGCTGGCGCCGGGAGGCGCTCGCGGATCGATCGAAGCGGCCGAAGTCCTCGCCGTGGCAGGTCCCGGCGGAGGTGGAGGCGCTGGTCTGTGAGTTGCGCCGGCACCCAACGAGGGCGGCGGCGAGAGACGACGGGAGTTGCCACCGCCAGAGGATGGAACTCCGCGCGCTCCGCTGCGACCACGGGTTCGGGAGACCAGGGAGCAGACCAGGGCCTTCGACGGGTGCGACGTGCAGACGCGAGACGAGCGGGCTTGGCGTCCCCAACAAACGCCGTCAGGCCCTGTGAAAGGAGATCGTCATGAGCTCATCTTGCACCGGTACCCCGCCGCCGAAGGCCCCGGCTTCGTCTCGCAGGCGCCCCAGCTTCCGCAGGGTTCACCGACACGTTCACCAGCCGGTACGTCGACGCCGGTGGACTGCGCCAGCACGCGGTCATCGGAGGTGACGGACCGCCGCTGCTGCTGGTGCACGGCTGGCCGGAGAACTGGTACGCGTGGCGCCTGCTGATGTCGGCACTGGCCGCCACTTCGAGGCATCGCAGGCGACCACGAAGAGTGAATTCGCAGAAATTCGCACAAGGAGGCCACCATGACCCAAGTCGAGGGTTCCATGGCCCGTACCGAAGTCCGCCCCTTCCGGGTCAACGTTCCGGAAGAGGATCTCGTCGACCTGCGCCGGCGCATCGCGGCGACGCGGTGGCCCGACCGGGAGACGGTTCCCGATCGGTCGCAGGGTGCGCAGTTGGCCGAGCTGCAGGAGCTTGTTCGGTACTGGGGCACGGACTACAGCTGGCGGAAGGCCGAGGCGCAACTGAACGCCTGGCCGCAGTTCATCACGACCATCGACGGGGTCGACGTCCACTTCATCCACGTCCGCTCTCGGCATGAGAACGCGCTGCCGCTGATCATCTCGCACGGGTGGCCGGGCTCGGTCTTCGAGCAGATCAAGATCATCGGTCCGCTAACCGATCCGACGGCGTTCGGCGGCCGGGCGGAGGACGCCTTCGACGTCGTGATTCCGTCCCTGCCGGGCTTCGGGTTCTCGTCGCGACCGACCGAGACGGGCTGGGGATTGGAGCGCATCGGCCGTGCGTGGGACGTCCTCATGAAGCGGCTGGGGTACACGCGCTACGTCGCGCAGGGCGGAGATTGGGGAGGGGGCATCGTCGAGGTGATGGGGCGGCAGGCGCCGGAGGGACTGCTCGGCATCCACACCAACTTGGCGGCGACATTCCCGCCCGACGCAGCTGAGGCGATCACCAGCGGCGGACCCGCGCCGGCGGGACTCTCGGAGAAGGAACGTGCGGAATTCGACGCCCTGAGAACGTTCCTCCAGAACGGGGGCTGGGCCTACCTGACGATGATGGGCGCCCGACCGCAGGCCGTCGGCTACGGCCTGACGGACTCTCCCGCCGGCCTCGCGGCGTTCATGCTCGTGCACGGAGGGTTCGCGCAGTGGTCGTACGGCAAGGATCCCAACCAGTCGCCGACGAAAGACGAGGTGCTGGACGACTTTACCTTGTACTGGCTGACGAACACCGCGACCTCGGCCGCGCGGCTGTACTGGGAGAACCGCCACGAGAACCTCATCAGCGCGGCCGCGCAGAAGACCGACGAGATCACGATCCCCGTGGCCATCACGGCGTTTCCGAACGACGATCTCTTCCGCGCCCCGGAGACGTGGGCCCGGCGCGCCTTCCCCAGCCTGATCTACTTCAACGAGGCCGAGGCGGGCGGCCACTTCCCGGCCTGGGAAGTGCCCGAC
>JALZCN010000375.1 GCA_030863045.1 Actinomycetota bacterium
CTTCTTCGTCATGCCCCACGTGGCGAGGACGAGGGCGACGTTGAGCCCCACGACGAGGCCGATCTCGAAGCGCCGGGGCACATGCGTGGCGACCTGGTCGCTCGGCACGTCGGCGAAGAGGATCTGCCCGTGGTAAACGGCCAGGAAGGTGAGCACATAGAGCGAGGCGATGACCGCCCAGTTCAGCGTTGGTGCCCAAGGACGCGCCGCCCGTTTGGCGGGGGTGTTGTAGAGCCGCTGGAGGAGCCTCCGGGGCCCCACGTCGAGGTAGCGGTAGGCGACGATCCACCAGAGGAGCAAGTAGTAGCGAAACCAGCTCACCGCCAACGCGGCCACCACCACGTGAACCGTGTACTCGAACAAGTTGCGCAACACGACCCAGCGTCCGATCAACCTCCCGAAAGACTGCGGGTTGCGGTTGAGGTAGGTGGCCAGGGGAAGCGACGACGACAACAGCGCGATCCGACCGCCCCAGTACCAAAGTGTGCTCTTGTGGGCCACTGCGAGAGGGCCGATGACGAATAGATCGGCCGACACGACGGCGATGTGCAAGGTGAACAGTCGAATGGCGGCGCGGTTGGTAAAGAGCGGGTTCAGAAGCTGCTCAGGCCGTCTGAGGCCTTGCCAGATCTGGCGCAGTCCCACACCAAATCCCCAGGCCAACAGTCCGGTGTAGACGACAGTGATGAGCAGGGAGCCGGGGTTCACCGGACCAGAATTCCTAGCCTCTCTGGGAACGGGCCTGTCGTCGGCGTGATCACCCTCGACGTGTAAGTCGTAACCAGGCCGTGCGCAACACGGCGCGGGTGATCGTCACCGGATGGGTCAACACCGCGAGAATCTTGCCCTTCGGGCTGTTGGGGTCGTCGGCCACACCAAGCTGGCGCAAGGGCGTGCCCAGGTCGAAGTACAACCGCTCGTTCACGAGCACGTCGCCGTCGAACTCGAAGATCAAGCACATAGGGAACTTCACTCGCCGCCCGGTAGCGGGGAGCCCCCGCCAGCTGCCTTCGTGGGTCCCGTCAAACACGCCCTCCACCAGCACCGCCTCGGGGGTAGGGGAGACGCGGGTCGGCTCGAAACGAAAGTCGGGGAACGCTCGCCGATTCTCTGTGAGGAAGTCGTCCACCCGCCCCGCGCCGTCGAACACCTCTCCGCTGGCCATCACCTCGTACCGGGCCCGCCCGAACTCGCCTATGCAGGCGGGGAAGTCATGGGCGTTCTCCAGGCGCATGTGCTCGTTGACGATCTCGACTCGCCGGTCGCCGTCGGGCACGGGAATGACGCTACTCCCGCCGGCCAACGGGAGGCTGGTTGGCTCGTCCCGGTTTCGGAACGAGGGTAGGCCAGCCGGTGGCAACGCCGCCCTAGTGCACGAGGCCCCGCTGGTGCAGCTCGGACATTGCTCGGTCGACGCCCGAGGCCTGATCGACGGCTGAGGCCGCCGGCACCTGGCTGCTGACCCATGCCGCCAACGCGGGGATCTCGGCGGCCAAGCTGGTCCGGGGCTGCCAGGCGAGCTGAGCCCTTGCTCGGGATATGTCGGAGTAGCAGTGGCGCACGTCACCAGCGCGGTAGGTGTGCAGGATCTCGGGGTCCGGCCCGCCGAGCTCCTTCTGGAGCAGCGACGCCACCTCCAGCACGGTGACGGGTCGGCCGCTGCCTATGTTGAGGACCTGGTTCTCGGCGGGCTGGGTGAGTGCAGCGGCACATCCCGCTGTCACGTCGCTCACGTGCACGAAGTCGCGTGACTGAAGTCCGTCCTCGAAGACCAACGGCGGCAGGCCGGCGAGCAGCCGGGAGGAGAAGATGGCTGCCACTCCGGTGTAAGGGTTCTGGATGGCTTGCCCGGTGCCGTAGACGTTGAAGAATCGAAGCGCCAGGGTGGGGATGTCATAGGCCCGGCCAACGACCAGGCAGAGCTCTTCCTGGTCTCGCTTGTTGACGGCGTACACCGACGTAGGCCGCACCGGCTTGTCCTCGTTGGTGGGCAGAGGCACCACCTCGCCACCGCAACACGGTGCGGTGGGATCCCAGCGCCGCTGGTCCAGATCCTCCCGGTTCCGCTCGACCTCCACGTCCCGACCGCATCCGGCGCAGCGGTACAGCCCCTCGCCGTAGATCGACATCGACGAGGCGACGAG
>JALZCN010000382.1 GCA_030863045.1 Actinomycetota bacterium
GCCCGGTAGTGGTCCTCGTGGCGGCCCTGACCGTCATGGCCTCGATGAATCCGACGTCCGGGTCCGGCCGGGGCGGCGCGGTTCCCGCCCGCGCACCAAACGCCGCCCCGAACACGCCGACGCGACACCGGCAATGGTGGTGGCGGTGGACCGCGGCCGATGGACCTGCGCACCCGACGGTGACCCGACCGTCCGGGTGATCGCGATGCGGGCGCGCGAGCTCGGGCGTACACCGGTGGTGGTGGGTGACCGGGTCTGGCTGGTCGGGGAGGTCAGCGGCGCACCGGATGAGCTGGCCCGGATCGTCAGAGTCGACGAGCGGTCCAGCGTGCTGCGCCGCACGGCTGACGACAGCGACCCCTATGAGCGAGTGGTGGTGGCCAATGCCGAGCAACTGCTCATCGTGGCGTCCCTGGCCGACCCACCACCGCGCACCGGCCTGATCGACCGGTGCCTGGTGGCCGGCTACGCCGGCGGCTTGGAACCGGTGCTCTGCCTGACCAAGCGGGATCTCGCCGCACCGGACGTCATCCTGGAGCGCTACGCTGCGCTCGACTTGCCGGTGCTGGTCACCGCCCCGGAGGTCGGAGTGGACGCGGTGCGGGCACGGCTGGCGGATCGAGTTTCGGCCCTGGTCGGACACTCGGGGGTGGGCAAGTCGACACTGGTGAACCGGCTGGTGCCGGAAGCTTTGCGGGCCACCGCCGCGGTCAGCGGGGTGGGCAAGGGTCGGCATACTTCGAGTTCCGCCGTAGCGTTGCCGCTACCGGGCGGCGGATGGGTGGTGGATACCCCGGGAATCCGCTCCTTCGGGCTGGCCCATGTGAGACCTGACGACGTGGTTCGCGCCTTCGGCGACCTGGCCGAAGCGATCGCGCGCTGTCCGCGGGGTTGCACGCACCTCGGTCCACCCGCAGACCCGGAGTGCGCACTGGATGAACTCGACGGCGCTGCTCGCCGCCGAGCGATGTCGGTGCGGGGCCTGCTCACCACGCTCGCCGAATCAGGTTGACCGTCGGCATCGACTTATCGGCCCGGATCGTGTTGGCGGATGGTGAGTCGATCCAGCGGGTGAGGTTCAGCCCCTGATGGCACCAGCACCAGGTCGTCGAGTTCCAACGGGGACCGTGCAGCGGCCGGTGCCGGACTGCCGTTGCGCGATGCTTGCACCAAGTCGTGCAACCGCTGCCCGCATCGACGGTAAAACCGTAACTGAGTACGGCGTCCGAAAAACCGCCATCCCAGCCGCAGGACTGGTCCGACCGTGGGTGATCGTTGGGATTGGCACGAGGCGACGAACTCGACCTGACCACTGTCCAGATGCTTGACCACTTCATAGGTCACATTTCCGCGCTCGAGATGGTGCTCGAGGGTCTCGTAGGTCCACCCCCACACCTTCTCTTGTTGGTCTCGGGTCTCGTCGACGACAGCGGTGATGCGCACGCCCATGTAGAACCGCAGCGCGGAGAAGCGGCCCTCGAGGAGGAGGTTGCGACCCAGCAGTGGATCTCGACGGTGGTACACCGCGCGAACGAGCTCGGGTGGGGTGAACTCGTAGTCCCGGACCAGGTCGCGAGCGGCCTCCCACACCCCGCCGGGCTCTGGCGGGCCGGGTCGCTCGCGACCGACCAGGCTCCGGTGCACATCAAAGTTCCAATCGGGCGGATGTACCTCACTGGGGTCGTAGTTGACCTCGCGGTCCCGCAGCTCGGCCAGCGCCGTGATGTAGTCAATGTTGCCCAGCAGCCGGTCAGGCACCGCGGGTCAGCTCGTAACTGCGTAGCGAGTCGCCGATCAGCCACAGTGTGGGCGGCCACAATCCCGTGAACAGCGCTCGCCGCTCGGCGTTGCCCCGCTCGTCCTGATCTACCGTCTTGGCCCGGATCCACAAGCCAAGGCACAGCGCGACCGATCCGAGGGACGCCAGCTCAAGGTGCCCACTGCGTAGTCCGATATGGTGCAACGCCTGGCCCACCATTCGCGCCTCCACGCTGTTGTTCGCCGGCAACGTTTCCAGTGTCCGCGCATCCACCCACGGACGCGACAAGAGAGCGGTTGTGCAGCGGCTGGCGATTCAATCGGCCAGTGCGGCTAAGGCATCGGTGACGGTGGGATAGGTGTCGAACAATTCCAGCAGCCCGGTGACCTTCATCGGACGCTCCACCACTCGGGTGACCAGACCGGCGAGGTGCAGCTGCGTTCCAGGAGTCTGCTGGACAAGTGCGCGAGCTTGCAGCAGGGAGTTCAGCCCTTTGGAGGCAAGAAAGCCCACCGGTTCCAAGTCGAGGATCAAGTGCGCTGGAGCCGCGGCGAGCTGTTGGCGTACGCAGCCATCAAGCATCGGCACGGTCAGCATGTCCAGCTCCCCGTTCACCGTCACCACGCACAACCCGGCGGATGGCTGCTGCACGGTCAGCTCGAGCAGCTGGGCCAAGTCGTCACTGGCCTGCGCAGTGGTGTGGGGTGGGTCGGTCGGGTCCTTGGCTATGGACATTTCCGCTCGCTTACCAGTCGAATCTTTCGCGGTCATCACCGGTCGGGCTCCTTCTTTCCCACGACACCAGACCAACGCAGAGCCCATCAAGCCGGGGCGCGTCGCGCCGCCCCGACGCTTCAAGCCGCGTGATGGTGTGCACACGGCGCGATCCTGCACCGTTTCAATCTAGAGCAGGCGACTTGCCCGGTCCACCGCCCGAGAGGACGCAGTGATCAGTCGCGCAGCGCGGGAGTGGTGCCAGGCGCTGCTTCAGCCCACGCGTCGAGCAACTCCCTGGCGGCTGTTCCGAGCTGTGCGCAGGCTGCCAGCCCAAGACGGTGCGCGCCCGGGCCGTATCCATGACCGGAGTGCGGGTCGCCACGTCCAACCAACCAGGCGAAACCGCGAGGACGTGGGCGCGAAACAGCGCCGTCACAACGGCTCGCAGGATCGCGCCCGGAACCGGCAACGGTCGGGCGCCGACGAGACCGGCGAGCTGCGTGAGGTTCAGCTCGTTCGCCGCGAGGTTGTAGACGCCGCGCACCCGGCGCTGCAAGATGCTCACCACGGCATCCCGACATCGTCAGCGTGCACAAACTGCAGGCACAGGCCCGCGGGCATCGGCACGCTGCCAAGCACCCCCGCGCGCAGCAGCCGAACACCGCGGCGGGCACCAACGGGCCGAAGTACAGTGCGGCGATGTGCGCCGCGGCGTCGCGTTGCGTGACTAAGGTCGGCCGGACTCGGCTGACCACGGTGGCGGGGTGCTGCTTCTCGAAGCGGTCCAGCGTCCGTTCGACGGTGATCTTGTGCCGACTGTATGCAGAACTTCGTTGACCGGTGGCGGGCCATTCCTCGGTCACCGGG
>JALZCN010000393.1 GCA_030863045.1 Actinomycetota bacterium
GTACAACCTCATCCGTTGGCGGGTGATCGAGCAGCACCGCGTGGCACAGCAAGGCCGCCTCCACTGACCTGTCGCTTTGCTGTACCGATCCTCCTCGTGAAACGCTTTCGCCCGTCAAACGAGAACTCCCAGCAGGAGGGTGAATCGACATGCGCATCGGCGTGCTGACAGGTGGTGGTGACTGCCCTGGGCTCAATGCGGTGATCCGGGCGGTGGTCCGCAAAGGCATCGAGGTCTACGGGCACGACATCATCGGGTTCCGGGACGGCTGGCGGGGTCCGATGCAAGGATTAGTTCAGCCGCTCGGCTTGGCGGACGTGGAGCACATCCTCCCGCTCGGTGGCACCATCCTGCGCACATCGCGCACCAACCCGTACCGCAACGGCGGCGCCGAGCAGGTCAAGCGCACCCTCGAGGAGCACGGCGTGGACGCCCTGATCGCGATCGGCGGTGAAGACACCCTCGGAGTCGCCAGCCGGCTGAGCGAGGACGGGCTTTTCGTGGTGGGCGTACCCAAGACCATCGACAACGATCTGAGCGCCACCGACTACACGTTCGGCTTCGACACCGCGGTGCACATTGCGACCGAGGCGATCGACCGGCTGCGCACCACTGCCGAATCGCACCACCGGGCAGCCGTCGTCGAGGTGATGGGTCGCAACGCGGGTTGGATTGCGCTGCACTCCGGGATGGCCGGCGGAGCGAACGCGATCCTGATGCCGGAACGGCCGTTCGCCGTGGACCGGGTGTGCGAGTGGGTGGTCCGGTGCCTTGAGCGGGACGACGCCGCGATCGTCGTGGTCGCCGAAGGCGCAATACCGGAGGGCGGCGCGGAGCTGCTCGCCACCGCGGAGGTCGATGCGTTCGGCCACAAGCGCCTCGGCGGTGTCGGTAACTGGTTGGCCGACGAGATCGCCCGCCGCACCGGTGCCGAGTCCCGCGCCGTCGTGCTCGGGCACATCCAGCGCGGTGGTACGCCGACCGCCTACGACCGGGTGCTGGCCACTCGTTTCGGTGTGCATGCGGTCGACGCGGTGCACGAGGGTGATGGTGGCGTGATGGTGTCGCTGCGCGGCACTGACATCGTCCGGGTGAAGCTGGCCGAGGCCACCGCAGCGGTCAAGACGGTGCCGCTGGACCGCCACGCTGAGGCCGAGGTTTTTTTCGGCTGACGGCGTCTCTACCGGAGTCGGGTCACTCAAACCGGCCCCCCGGTTCGGCCCTCCCGACTACCCCATACTCTCAAGCATCGTGAACTGGACCGTGGATGTTCCGGTCGACGCGCTGCCGGAGCTGCCCCCGCTACCCGCCGATCTCCGTAGCAGGCTTGACGCCGCGTTGGCCCGACCCGCCGCGCAACAACCGAGCTGGCCTGACGCGGAGGCGGTGCGCGCTATCCGCACCGTGCTAGAGAGTGTGCCGCCGATCACCGTGCCGCCGGAGGTGGACCGGCTACAAGATCTGCTCGGAGCCGTTGCCCGCGGAGAGGCCTTCCTGCTACAAGGCGGAGACTGCGCCGAAACGTTCGTGGACAACACTGAGCCGCACCTCCGGGGCAACATCCGCACGCTGTTGCAGATGGCGGTCGTGCTCACCTACGGGTCGAGCATGCCGGTGGTGAAGGTGGCGCGGGTGGCCGGGCAGTACGCCAAGCCGCGGTCTGCACCGACTGACGCGCTGGGTCTGGTGTCCTACCGTGGTGACATGATCAATTCGTTGCGGGCGACACCGGAGGCGCGGGTGCACGACCCGTCGCGAATGATCCGGGCCTACGCCAACGCCGCTGCGGCGATGAACCTGGTGCGGTCGCTGACCTTGGCCGGTATGGCGGATCTGCACAAGGTGCACGACTGGAACAAAGACTTCGTGCGGCGATCCCCGGCCGGGGCACGGTATGAGGCGCTGGCCGGCGAGATCGATCGCGGTCTGCGCTTCATGTCGGCGTGCGGAGTGGAGGACTCTTCGCTGCACTCCACTGAGATTTACGCCAGTCACGAGGCGTTGGTGCTCGACTACGAGCGGGCCATGCTCCGCCTGGACAACACCGGCCCGACGCCCAAGCTCTACGACCTGTCCGCGCACTTCGTCTGGGTGGGCGAGCGGACCCGGGCGCTGGACGGGGCGCACATCGCCTTCGCCGAACTGCTGGCCAACCCGATCGGGCTCAAACTTGGTCCGAGTACCACTCCCGATCAGGCCGTGGAGTACGTCGAGCGGCTCGATCCCCACGGTGTACCCGGTCGGCTAACCCTGGTCTCCCGGATGGGTTCGCAGCGTGTCCGCGACGTGCTGCCGCAAATCGTGCAGAAGGTCACCGCCACTGGTCACCAGGTGATCTGGCAGTGCGATCCGATGCACGGCAACACCATCGAATCATCTACCGGGTACAAGACCAGGCACTTCGACTGGGTGGTCGACGAGGTGCAGGGCTTTTTCGAGGTACACCACGCGTTGGGCACCCATCCTGGTGGGATCCACGTGGAACTCACCGGGGAGGACGTCACCGAGTGCCTCGGCGGCGCTCAGGACATCTCCGACGCAGACCTGTCCGGTCGCTACGAAACTGCATGCGATCCACGGCTGAACACCCAGCAGTCGTTGGAGCTGGCGTTCTTGGTCGCCGAGATGCTTCGGTCGTGAGTGCTGACCCACGCTCACAGCGTGGTCAGCACCACGGTGGTGCCGGGGCGGACGGGTTGGCCCGCTCGCGGTGACTGCGAAACCACCCGGTCCGAGAAGCCCCCGAGGCCCCCGAGGAAGTCGAATCCCCCTAGCGACCCGCGGACGGTGCTGTCGAGTCCGGCGTCGGCGAGCACCTGCCGGGCCTGGGCGACCGGTAGCCCAACCACCTCGGGCACCACTGGCGCGGTGCTCACCAGCAGGATGACGCCAGTGCCGCGGGACAGGCCGGTACCAGCCTCGGGATCAGTGCCGATTGCGAGCCCACCGGCTATCTGATCGTCGAACTGGCGCCGCACCTGCGCGGTCAAGCCAGCACGGGTCAGTGCGGCGAGCGCAGCGGCCTGAGATAACCCCCGCACATCCGGCACCGTGGTCGGAGCGCGGCCCTTGCTGATCACCACGGTGACCGGAGCGCCGACGGTGAGCACGGTGCCCGGCGCCGGTCGCAGTCCGATGACGGCACCGACCGGGACGGTGTCATCGAACTCCTTGGCGGCCTCGTTCCACCGCGGGCTGAGGTCCGCTTCCTGGATCGCCCGTTCGGCCTCTTCGCTGGTACTACCGGCCTCGACATCGGGAACCACCGGACGGCCCAGCGAGATCACCACAGTGACCCCAGAGCCCCGGATCGCCCGGCGACCCGGCGCAGGATCGCTGCTGATCACCACGCCATCCGGAACTGTGTCGTTATGGTCCTCGGTCAGGGCGGCTTTGAGATCAGCGGAGGCTAGCGCCCCTGGCACCGCACCACGCTGCAGACCCGCGAGACTGGGC
>JALZCN010000427.1 GCA_030863045.1 Actinomycetota bacterium
GGTCGGTGACGTCGCCGAGGCCGCCGCCATCCGGGCCGCCGTCGGTGACCACGTGGTGGTCACCGCCCCCAAGGGGGCGTTGGGCCACCTGCTCGGTGCCGCGGGCGCGGTTGAAAGCCTGGCCTGCCTGCTGGCGATAAGGGACGGTGTCGTGCCCCCGACCCTCAACCTGGAGGACCCTGACCCGGGCGTACAGCTTGACGTCGTGACCGGCTCCGCTCGTGAGGTAGAGGTTCGCGCCGCCGTCAACGATTCGTTCGGATTCGGTGGGCACAACGTCGCGCTCGCCTTCACCACGGCTTGACCGGCTGTAGGTAAGGCACTTGTTTTCAAGGAGATCATGCCGATGGCAGCTTTGGCTCATCGTGCCCGCACCGATGCCCGATCCAATGGCGAAGCAACGGATCCACGAGATCCGGAAGTGCGCCTGAAGTGCCTGTTCGATGCGGGCACGATGGTTTCGCTACGGCCCCGGGACTGCAGTGGGGCATTCGCCGCTCGTGGCCGCATCGACGGGGCCAGAGTGATCGGCTACTGCACCGACGCGACCACGATGGGCGGTGCGATGGGATCGGAGGGCTGCCGGCACATCGTGGAGGCCATCGACACCGCGGTCCGCGAGCGGTCGCCGGTCATCGGGTTATGGCACTCCGGCGGGGCGCGGCTGGCCGAGGGTGTGGAGGCGCTCGACGCTGTCGGCCAGGTGTTCGCCGCCATGGTCCGGGCGTCCGGCCGGGTGCCGCAGATCTCCGTCGTGCTAGGGGCCGCTGCAGGGGGGGCCGCCTACGGTCCCGCGCTCACCGACATCGTCATCATGGCACCGCAGGGGCGGGTGTTCGTCACGGGTCCGGACGTGGTCCGCAGCGTCACCGGTGAGCAGATCGACATGGAGGCCCTGGGTGGTCCCACTGCACACGGCAAGAAGTCCGGCGTGGCGCACATGGTGGCCCAATCCGAGTCCGACGCGTTGCTGCGGGCCCGTCATGTCGCCTGCCTGTTCGCCCGCCCTGGGATGTTCGACGTGCACTCGATGGGCGAGGAGTTCGACCTCTCGGAGTACTTACCCGTGGAGCGTCAACGGGCCTACGACGTTCGCCCGTTGCTGCGCGCCGTGCTGGATGTATCCGACTCTGACGAGTCCAGTCCCATCGACGGTTTCGCCGAGTTGCAGCCCAAGTGGGCGCCCAACATCGTGGTTGGGCTGGGCAGGTTGGCCGGGCGAACCATCGGGGTGATCGCTAACAACCCGCTGCGGTTGGCGGGTTGCCTGGACTCGGCGTCGGCGGAGAAGGCGTCGCGCTTCGTGCGGATGTGTGACGCGTTCGGGGTGCCCCTGCTCGTTCTAGTCGACGTGCCGGGGTACCTGCCCGGCGTCGGCCAGGAGTGGGACGGTGTGGTGCGTCGCGGTGCCAAGCTGCTGCACGCCTTCGCCGAAGCGGCCGTCCCGCGAGTCACCCTGGTGACTCGCAAGGCCTTCGGCGGTGCGTACATCGCCATGAACTCCCGGTCGCTGGGCGCCACCCAGGTCTTCGCCTGGCCCGACGCCGAGGTCGCCGTGATGGGCGCCAAGGCCGCCGTGGGCATCCTGCACCGAAAGGCGTTGGCTGCGGCGGCCGAGGACCAGCGGGAGGCGTTACACGCCAAACTCGCGGAGCATCACGAGCAGATCGCCGGCGGAGTCGACCGTGCCGTGGCGATCGGGGTGGTGGACGAGGTGATCAAGCCAGCGCAGACCCGGCGACGCCTGGCCGAAGCGCTGGCTGCTGCACCCGCCGGGCGCGGCGCCCACGGCAACATTCCGCTGTAGTTGGTGGCTCTTGAAGAGCCACCACTAGATCGGCCGCTCTCAACAGGCACCAGCCTCAGCAGGCCGCCAGCACGTTCGCGCTGGAAGACGGCGGCCCCATCCGTAGCTGGTCTCCCTCGCCAATGAGCGGGAAAGACACCCACCAGCGAAGGCACCTCACCGGCAGTTCGGGAGGGGCGTCCGCGGGATCCTGCACGCGGGTGAACGATGTGAGCGCGAGGAGCCCACCGCCGGCCCGAGGCTCCAACCGGTGCACCACGATGCTGCCGTCCAAGGCGGACCGGTACTCGCTGCGCCAGGCGTTCTCTCCGGTGTCCCTGGCCCATTGCGGGATGACGGCGCCGGTCCACAGCCGATAGTCACCTGCGTTGATCGCGTCGAAGTACCGCTGCAGCACTGTCCGAATCCGGCCAGCGTCCGGATGGACCGCGACGTCCTCGACGAGCGTGACCGTGGCCGGCCCTGGCTCCGCCTGTCTCGGCGGTGCCTTGTCGCCGATCGGGTCAATCCGAACCACTCCAGCAACCGACGACCGGTCGCGCAACAACAGCCCGGCACTCACCGCGCCGACGATTACCACGATTACCACCACCACGAGCGCCCATCCGCGTCGAGCGACATGCTGCGCCACCGCGGCAGACTACGCCGGTCCCTGCAGGCACCGTCAGCCGACGTGATGCAGCCAGGTCACCGGTGCACCGTCGGCGGCACGGCGGAAGGGTTCCAGCGCTTCGTCCCAAGCGGCGCCGAGCAGCTGATCGAGACGATGCGCGAATGACTCCGCATCGCGGGCAGCGGCGGCCAGCGCCCGCAGCTGATCCTCGCCGACCACGATGTCTCCGTTGGCGCTCGTGCGGGCTCGCCACAATCCGAGCCCGGGTACGAAACAGAACCGCTCTCCATCCAGCCCCGGGCTGGGTTCCTCGGTGACCTCAAAGCGCACCATCGGCCATGCCCGGAGCGCGCTCACCAAAAGCGCTGCGGTACCCGGCTCGCCGGACCAGTTACATTCAGCGCGAAGCTGACCGGGTGCCGCCGGCTGCGCGGCCCACTGTAGGTCCACCCGCTTTTGCAGGGTGCCTGCTACCGCCCACTCGACGTGCGGACATACCGCAGACGGCGACGAGTGGATGTAGATCATCCCACTGATGCTCATGTGCTGCCTCCGCTGATCGACGAGGAACGTCTTCCCCTACGCCCTCGTGATCAACCGGCACACACTGTTACACATTGTGCCTGTGGGACTGCTCGTACGCCAGTGATCAGTGTGTGTCGCGACGGAAATCCTGACTCGGTCCCACTCGACACACCTAGTAGGAGTTAGGGACTTTGGGCCCCCAGTGCTTTCGCGGCGGCCACCGCGTCGACCAAGCCAGCGCCCTTATCGAACGATGTCGAGTACCCACCCACCTGCTGATAAGGAGCGCCGTCGGAATACCGCAACGCGGTTGACTTCAACACGTCCTCGATCTCGGCGGGCGTTGCGGTCGGGTTGGCTTGGAAGAGCAATGCCACGATCCCGGCGATCTGTGGCGCTGCCATCGAGGTCCCGCTGATTGTGTTGTAGCTGCCCACGTCGAGAAGTCCTGGGCCGCTCTGTGGCTTGAGTCCGCTGGAGCAGATCAACAGATAGGCGCGGCAGGCACCGACGATGTTCTCCCCCGGCGCGGAGATGTCCGGCCAGGTCGACGGCTCGGTCTTCGAGCCCCGCGAAGAGAAGGCGGACACCGGGCCACTACGTGTACCGGTGCCTTGGTCGTTGTAGGAGGCCACCGAGATGATTCCGCCAGTCGGATCGTGGGCCGGCGGATTAGTGAGACTCTTCGAGCCGTCACCACCGTCATTGCCAGCGGCCCAGACCGTGACCACACCTTCCTTCGCCAGCTGGCGTTGGAGCTTGGCCGTCGTGGACTCCGGATCGAATTCGCCGCCACCCGCCGGGCCAAAGGAATTGTTGATCACCTTGATCGGTGGGCATTGAGCGACCGGCACTGCTGATCCGCAGGGTTGCGCGTGGTTTTCCAGCACCCAGTTCATTGACGAGTCGGCACTGATGACCACCACGGCAGCGGCGGTGGACAATGAGACGATCTTGGCGCCGGGTGCCGCACCGGAGACTGTGCTGCCGTCGCTGAGAGTAACGCTGCGGCCCGCCGCGATGCTGGACACGTGAGTCCCGTGGCCGCCGAGGGACAACGTGTCGGTGTCAACGGCCGTGGGCACGTCCACGACGCAGGTGGCATCCGCGGTGGACTCGTCCAGGCACACGCTCTTCAGGCTGCGCACGACCTTGCCCTCGGCGAATGCCGGATGTGTGGGGTCGATCCCGGAATCGATCACAGCAATGCTGACGCCGGTGCCTTCCAGCGC
>JALZCN010000432.1 GCA_030863045.1 Actinomycetota bacterium
CCCGAGGCGTGCATCGCCAACCACAGGACGACCCCAACGGCGAAATACGCAGGTCCGCGCCACACCCGCAGGTGGGGCAGCGCTACGAAGGCCAGCACGCACAACGTCGCGACGGCCAGCGCGGCGAGGTTGATGTCCTCGGAGTACAACACCGCGATGGCGCTCAGCGCGCCGATGTCATCGACCACCGAAAGCGACAGCAGGAAGACCCGAAGCTGGGTGGGGCAGCGCGATCCGACCAGCGCCAGCGCTCCGAGCACGAAGGCGGTATCGGTGGCCATCGGAATGCCCCAACCGACCGCCCCCTCGCCGCCGGCGTTGATTGCGAGGTAGATCAGCGCCGGCACGACGAGGCCCGCGATCGCCGCCAGCGCCGGCACGGTGAGCCTGCTGCGGTGGATCAGCTCGCCCATCGACAGCTCGCGCCGGACTTCCATCCCCACGAGGAAAAAGAAGAACACCATCAGGCCGTCGTTGACCCAGTGCCGCAGGTCCTCGGTGATCTCGGCAGTGCCCACCCGGAGGGAGAACTCGGTGGACCACAGCGCGTCGTAGAACCCGCCCCACGGCGAGTTGGCCCAAATCAGGGCGAGCAGTGTGGCACCGACGAGCAACCCGGCGCTGGCGGCCTCGGTTTGCAGGAACCGCCGCACGGGACCCGAAAGCTGGGCGATCAGGCCAGCCGACCCCGCGCGGGACGCCGCGCCGGGTGGAGCGCTCACCGGTCACCGACCGGCGGCGGTACCGATAGCCGCGTCATGCTCCCAGGCTGGCAGCACGCCGCAGAGCCGACAACGGGCCGCCGGCCGGGCTTTGAGGGCCAGATCACATCGTTCTCGTACCACCCCTGTGTTCGACGGTTACGCGCGGCGCGGTACTGCGCCAGGCTGGTGCTCGAACACCCACACCGATGGGGAGGGCCCCACGATGGTCGAGGCACTGGCGGCGCCCGGGTCGATGCGGATGGGGACGCCGGGCGCGCGCTGGGTTCTGTTCGCCACTGTGCTCGGATCGGGGCTGGCGCTGCTGGACGCCACGGTGGTCAACGTGGCGCTCGAGCGCATCGGCAGGGAGCTGGGGGCCGATTTTTCCGGCCTGCAGTGGACGGTCAACGCCTACACGCTCACCCTCGCAGCGTTGATCCTGCTGGGTGGCTCGCTGGGTGATCGGTTCGGCCGGCGCCGGGTGTTCGTGTTCGGGGTGGTGTGGTTCGCTGCGGCATCACTGTTGTGCGGGCTGGCGCAGAACATTGAGATGCTGGTGGCCGCCCGGGCTCTGCAGGGCGTAGGCGGCGCGCTGCTGACGCCGGGCAGCCTGGCGATCATCTCGGCCTCGTTCCATGGCGTCGATCGCGCGGCCGCGGTGGGAGCATGGTCTGGGCTAGGAGGCGTGGCCGGCGCGGGGGGGCCCTTCTTGGGCGGTTGGCTGGTGGAGTGGAGTTGGCGAGCGGTGTTCCTGGTCAACCTGCCGGTCGCGGCGCTTATTGTGGCTGTCGCCGCGCGGCACGTCCCGGAATCGCGCGACCCCGATGCGGTGCCGCACCTCGACCTTGCCGGCACCGTGCTCGCCGTGGCCGGTCTGGGCGGTCTGACCTATGCACTTACGGCGGCGGGTGAAGCCGGGGCCAGCGCGGCAGTGATCGGGTCGGGCGTTGTCGGTGTGCTGGCATTGGTGGTGTTCGTGCTGGTGGAGCGGCGGTCGACGCACCCGCTGGTGCCGACCGGGCTGTTCGGCAACGCACAGTTCAGCGCCGCCAACGCGGTGACGCTACTGGTGTACGCCGCATTGGGAGTCCTGTTCGTGTTGCTGGTGCTCCAGCTGCAGGTCGTCGCCGGGTTCAGCCCCCTGCTGGCAGGCACCGCGCTATTGCCGATCACGGTCATCATGCTGGTGTTCTCCGCCAGGGTGGGTGCGCTGGCCCAACGGATCGGTCCACGCCTCCCGCTGACCGTCGGCTCACTCGCCGCCGCCGCCGGCCTGCTGCTGATGCTGCGGATCGGGCCGGGCGCGTCGTACGTAATCGACGTGCTGCCGCCGGTGGTGGTGTTCGGGGCCGGCCTCGCGCTGATCGTCGCGCCACTGACCGCCACCGTGCTCGACGCCGCGCCCGACCGCTACGCCGGTGCGGCGTCCGGGGTCAACAACGCGGTGGCCCGCGCCGCCGGGCTGCTCGCGGTGGCCGTGGTACCCGTCGTCGCCGGCATCAGCGGCGATGACTACACCGATCCGCTCGCGTTCAGCTCCGGGTTCCGCACCGCGCTGCTGATCAGCTGCGGGCTACTGGCGGCTGGGGCGCTGGTGGCGTTCACTTTCATCCGGCGCCCGCTTGCTGCGCCCGAAGCTGGCGAAGCCCAGGCACCGCCACCCACCCGCGTACGCATCGAGGAATGCATCCACTGCGGGGTCGCCGGCCCCCAAGTACACCCTCGCGAGCTCGTTGGCGACACCAACCGGTAGTGGCGGCAGCTGTGATGAGAAAGGAACCCGTGGAACTCTTCCCCGATATCCCGTTCGCTGCGTGGAAGGACACCCTCGCGACCCTGCACCGGTTCGCCCAGATCGTCGGCAAGCTTCGGTTAGCAGCCAGCCCGCGGCGCAACCACTGGTGGAACGTGCCTTTTCACGTCACCGGCCGCGGCATCACCACCCGCCCGATGACCGACGGCGCCACGATCTTCACCATCGACTTCGACTTCCTGGACCACCGAATCGACATCACCGCACTCACCGGTGAGCGGTACTCGTTACCGCTGGCCGGGCAGTCAGTCGCCAGTTTCTACCACCAGCTACACAAAGGACTGTCCGCGCTCGGCGTTGGGGTCACGATCGCGCAGCCGAGGCCGTTCGACCTTCCCGATTCCGATCGGCCGTTCGCCGCGGACACCCAGCACGCCAACTATGACCCGGCGGCGGTGACCCGCTACTGGCGAGTGCTCAGTCAAGTCAACCTGCTACTCGAGGAATTCGCCGGAAGCTATTCCGGTAAGACCAGCCCGGTGCACCATTTCTGGCACACCTTCGACATCGCGGTCACCCGATTCGGCAGTACTCAGATCAGCCATTCTGCGGCGACCGATCCGGTCACTCGAGAGGCCTATTCTCGGGATGTCGTCAGCTTCGGGTTCTGGTTCGGCGACGACAATTCCCCCGAGCCTGCGTTCTACTCCTACACCACCCCGGAACCCACCGGACTGGTTGATGAGCCACTGCAGCCGGCAGCGGCCCGCTGGATCGAGCGCAACGGCAGCCACCTCGCGCTGCTGCGCTACGACGACGTGCGCACGTTGCCCGACCCCCGGGCCGCAGTGCTCGACTTCTACG
>JALZCN010000447.1 GCA_030863045.1 Actinomycetota bacterium
GGCCAGCAGGGCGGTGAGGCCGAGGTCGATGCGGGTGAGGAACACGTACTCGCGGGGCAGCTCGATGCGGCGAACCACCGACCCAATCGCGCCCCGGCGGGCGAAGTAACCCTGCACCACAGACGCGGCGTACGCCGGTGTGTAGGTGAATGGCTGCTCGGCCAGCAGTGGTTGCAGCTTGTCGCGGTACCATTCGAGCAGTTCGGCCGGCGTGGGTGCGTCGGAGGCGGTCAGCAGGCCGATCTCGACGAAGGTGTCCCACAAGGCTGCGGCGTCGTTGGCGACTGCGGCGGCGACGACCTGTTGCATCAGCGCAACCTGTTGTGTGGAGAACCGGTTGACGCAACCGAAATCCAAAAACGTCACTGCACCGTCATCGTGGAACAGGTAGTTGCCCGGATGAGGGTCGGCGTGGAACCTGCCCACCATTCGCAGGCTGCCCAAAGCGAACCGGTAGATCACCTCGCCCCACCGATCCCGCAACTGTTGATCCGCCGCCACCGCCTGCGACCAGCGCATGCCGTCCACGAGATCCATGGTGAGCACCCGGCGGGTCGACAGCTGGGGCACCACCTCGGGGATGCGAATGAACGGATGATCTCGGTACGCGTTGGCGAAGTCGGTCTGGTGGGTGGCCTCGATGCGGTAGTCGATCTCTTCACCGATCCGGGCTGCCACTTCCTGGGCCACCGCGCGCACATCAAGCCGATTGGAGCCGGGCATTACCGCCCCGACCAACTGCAGGAACGTGGCCAGCAACTCGGTGTTGTCTAGATCCGCTCGGATGGCCTGATCAACCCCGGGATACTGCACCTTGACCGCCACCCGCCGCCCGTCGGCCAGCCGTGCCGCGTGGACCTGCCCGATCGACGCGGCCGCGAACGCATGCGGGTCGAACTCCGCGAAGACGTCCTCCGGGGGCGCGCCCAGCTCAGCCTCTACCACCGCGGTGGCCAGTTCGGGGGCCATCGGCGGCGCGTCGGCCTGAAGCCGCGCCATCGCCGCCTGGTAGACGCGCTGGCGCTCCGGGGGGACCAGCGCCCCAAGCGCGACGAAGGACAGCACCTGCCCGGCCTTCATCAGCACCCCCTTCGAGTGGCCGAGCATGGCCGCGTAACGCTCACTGGTCCGCTCGTGAAACTCGGCGCTGTCCTGGCCGGTCAACCGCTTGCGCAGGGCGGCGACCACCGCCTCACCGGCGGTCCGGCCGGCCAACCCGGCGAGGGGGACTGTGCGGCCCAGCCGACTTCGACTATGCGCGGTCATCACCGCTCCTGAAGTTGACGCTTGACATGCCTAAGTAAATACTTTGGTGCCATGGGCGATCTGTCAACCGTGGCGACCCGGGATCGCATCATTGACGCGGCGATGGAGCTGTTCAGCGAGCATGGTTACCGCGGTACCAGCATCACCCGGATCGAACAAGCTGCCGGGCTCAGCCCCGGCGCCGGCGGCATCTACCACCACTTTCCGTCCAAGGAAGCACTCCTGACCGCTGGAGTCCAACGACAGCTGAGCCGGCTCGCCGCCCTCCGCGACATTCGCCGGCTGTTCGCCGGCCTTGAAGATCTGCACACCGAACTCACCATCGCGGCTCGCTATGTCCTTGCAGAACTCGACCAGGAAGCTCAACTACTGCGACTGCTCGCCAGCGAGGCTCGGCACGGACCGAGAATCCTCACCGACGCCGTCGCCCAGGTCGTCGACCTGACCTACCGCGAGTTCGCTGACTGGATCATCGACCGATCTGGATCGGTGGTATCTACCCAACAGGCTGATGCCATCGCGACGATCGGGCTCGGCGCCCTGATCTCTGCACGGCTACTTCCCAACCTGTTGGGTACCGCACACAGCAAGATCGATGACAACGCCATCGTGGAAACCTGGGTAAGCGCGCTCGAGCACCTGCTCACAACCGCTAAATCCAACATCACTGCATAAACGGATTGGTGAGGACGGCCGATCCGCAGCGATAAGCCGTCCTTCAAGAGCGTCTGGTGCCGCGCAGCCGCAAGGTGGAGATCGCTCGAGTGGGCGAGGGATCGTGAGGTGGCTCTGCCGCCTCGTTCTTAGATTCGCCAGATAACTTCGCAGATCGCGCTTGCCTGTCCGGCTCCGTCTCCGTCTCAGTTCGATTTGGTACGACCTATCACCCCCCACCACCCAGGTGTCTGCTTCCGCTTGATTCGCACGATAGCGATATGGGACGGTCCTGAACGCGCAGAAATTGAACTCAGGCGCCGCTGGTATGAGAGCCGCCGATCTCGATCCGGTGAGTCTTGGCCTCCTCGGCGACCGGAACACGGATTGTCAACACGCCTTGATCGTAGTCGGCCTGGATCTTGTCGAGGTCAAGACCGGCGCTCAGGTGTAGCTGACACCTGAAGGTACCGTGCAGCCGCTCGGACACCAACCACTGCGAGTCTTCGATCTGGGGCCGGGGTCGGCTCGCATTCACGGTCAGGACATTGTTCTCTACGTTCAGCTCGACCGCGTCGGGGTCGATGCCGGGGAGGTCGAACTGCACGGTTAGCTGGTCGCCGTCCCGGTAGGCGTCCATCGGCATGGTCCGCTTCCCAGCGGTGTTCGAGATATGCTGAGTGGAGCGATCGGTCTGGCCCATAGGCTCAATTGCGACGATCATCCTTTCCTCACTTCTATTCGTTGATCTATCTACTGGTGCGCCTGTCCGCTTATGCACTGCGTCTGACTCTAGGTCTGAAACGCCTGGTGCGGCTTCCATCACCTCCCGACTCCTCGCGGGAACTCGCGGCCAACTTCATGGGCCAATTCACTGTGGCGATCGAGCTACCACCGAGCGGTGTGGACTGGGGACATAGGACTCCTCGATCTTCAGCCGTGAACGGCCCACCTCCGGAAGATGCGGGCCAAGCGAAGTGTCGAGCTGAGCTGGCGCCTCGCTGGCAGCGATAGTGCATGACTCCTTGTTGGAACGCCTCGGCCTCCTAGCGCCATAAATGGCAGCCCGAGTCGACCCAGCGGGTCGGACCGGCCAGTAGCGCCTGAGCCCAAGAGAGTGGCAGCACATCCAACGCAAAACCTGAACCTGGCCGAGCGGTCAGCCACAGCGCCGGTACCACTGGCCGACCTCTCGGGAGCTGCGGCTGAGCGGGGCATCGAAAGTAGATCACGTCACCATGTCCGCTGGGTGCGGCGCCGCACGTGCGGCCGTGGCAGTGCCGACTAGCTGCGACGTTCCGGCGTGCTGTGCATCGTGGTGAAGATCAGCGTCTCATTGCAGGTCTCAGTTTTCGTCACGTACAGTGACTGTCAATGCTAACCGACGTCTCACTGCATCGATGCTAGTGTTCACTTAAATCTAATCAATCCGCCCACGTCGCTGTGTTAGGAGGACGGAGAATGATAAGAGGACAAGTGGCACAGCGCCGATCGAGCAATCTACCTCCAGCAGTGGCGACATCCGCCGGGCAGTGGGGCGTTCGCCGCGTCTCTTCGTCGTCGAGAACCGTCCCACAGGCCGCTACTACGACCTCCTTTGCCCGGTTCCTGTGGATCTTCACTACACTCGGACTCGTCGTCGTGGTCGTTGTCATCGGCTTCCTGATCGCCATTGTCCGAGCACTTGAATCGATTGACGACGGTCTAGCTACGGCGTCTAATTCGGTGACAGGCGCCACGGGTGACGTCCAGGTCCTGCCGAACTACATTGAGGCGATCAACTCCGCGCTGAGCGACATTGATACCGCTTTGAAGCCGATCCAGGGCCAGGTGGCTGACGTCAATGATTCGTTGCAGTCGATCCGAGGTTCTGCTCAGGGGATTGACTCCTCGTTGAAAGATACCTCTCAGTCGTTGATCGACACGTCAGAATCGTTGATCAACACGTCAGGATCGCTGGCGAACTCCTCCACAACGTTGGGGGGCGCCTCCCAGTCCGAAGCGGGCGTCTCGTCCTCGCCGTCGGGATCGAGGGGACGCTAGAGGTCTCATTCGAGCTTGTCACCTCAACAAGGTTGTCCGAGTACACCTCGGCGTTTTCCAGTGTGCAGTGCTGGTCCAGCGTGATCGAGTTGACCGAGCTGTGGCCCGGACTGGAGCTGGCCAGTGCCCGACATTGGCCCTGACCAGGCCGGGCATCAGAGCGTCGTCCAACTGTGCGGGGCCCTGGAACAAGCCGCGGTCGTCGAATACCTGGACCAGGTCGCCGGTGACGATGCCGCGCTCGGCTGCGTCGTCGGGATGCAGGAAGACGCGCTGCTCGCCCTGGAGGCGTTGCTTGTCCTGTGCGTAGCGAGACGATGTTGAGTGGGAAGCGTTTGGCTAGCTCGGGGTTCGAATCGGGCGATTCGAAGGGCGGCACGTAATCCGGCAATGGGTCGATGGGCTCGCCGGACTGCATGCCCTCGTACATCGACCGCCATACCAGAACCACAAAGTTACCGCCTTCAGCGAGGCTGGACTTGAACTCACACTTGCCCGATGGGGTCGGGAAGTTTCCCTCGGCGTGCGGAGCCCGGACGTCGGGAGCGCCGACATTGATCCGCAGATAGCCGCGCTCCTTGAGCTTGTCCCAGGTGATTCCTTCCATGGTTGGGGAGTCCCAGTCGTGGAAGTCGATCAGCATCTCCTCGTCGGTGCGGTCCCAGTAGTCGTCGTCGAACCCATGGTCTTCGCCAGCCGGCGGAACAGCTCCACGTTGGGCACGCATCACCCGGCGCGGGAATCGCCGGCTGATTGAGTGAGATGTACAGGTGTCCCCAGGTGACCATGATGTCGAGTGCTCGGCCTGCATGGTGGCCGGCAGAACGATGTCGGCGTAGCGAGCGGTGTCGGTGATGAAGTGCTCGCTGACCACGGTGAACAGGTCCTCGCGCAGCAGGCCGCGGACGAGCTTGCCCTGCGCCGGGGCCCTGCGAGACTGGGTTTGAGTTGTAGACGAACAGCGACTTCAGCGGCGGGTCGAGCGCCATCTCGTCGTGAGGGCCGAACCCAGGTCCAGCT
>JALZCN010000453.1 GCA_030863045.1 Actinomycetota bacterium
ACGGTCAGCGACGCCGCCACCAACGCCACAGCGGGATCGACGATCACCGCCGTCGAGCTCAAGGAGATGATCGACTCCGGTAAGGATTTCGCGCTGATCGATGTCCGGGAGCCGCACGAGTACGAGATCGTCAAGATCCCGGGATCTACGCTGATCCCCAAGGACCGCATCCTGTCCGGTGAGGCATTGGCAGAGCTGCCACAGGACAAGCCACTCGTGCTGCACTGCAAGTCCGGGCAGCGCTCCGCTGAGGCGCTCGCGGCGCTGCATAAGGCGGGTTTCCGGGACGCTGTACACGTCGGAGGTGGGGTGCTGGCCTGGGCCAAGCAGGTGGATCCCTCCCAACCCATCTACTGAGAGCGTCGCGGCCGTCTCGTAAGCGTCCTACTTCAGCCGCTGCGGCGTCGTGTGGAGTACTGCCGGGACGGCACCACCGGGGCGGGCCTGCGTCCCACGGTGGACTTACCGCCGGTGCTGGCGTGTTGCCCGGACTTGCTGCCGCGGCGCTCACGGCGGTTGGGTACTGGCGATGTCGCATCGTGTGGTAGGTCCCCGGCTTCATGCTCTTGTCCCATGAGATCTCCTTGAACTGAACGTGCGTGATAGCGCTCGATGTCGCCAGGAGGAGTTCGGCGGCGTCGCGCAACGGCGAACTCATCCGCCCGCACTCTACGGAGCGGGACGGGACTCAGTAGATCATGCAACGAGGCTACCGCCGATACCCGCCACAACGCATCCAGATTTCGCACCGATCGCGACAGTTGCATGAGGCCTCACGCCGGAGCCGCTTCACCATGTGAACAGGAGTTCTCGACGCTGCAACAAGCAGCAACACAACCAACATAACCGCCACTTAGCGTCACTCATCGTACCCACAGCTCAGGAGGCACGATGAGTACCACCGAGACGAAGCCGGCCACGCCGGTCAGGCCGGCTCGCGGGGGGCGATGGATTGACCACTGGGAGCCAGAGGATCCCGGCTTCTGGGAAAAGACGGGCAAGCGGGTGGCGACTCGCAACTTGTGGTTCTCGATCCTCGCCGAGCACATCGGGTTCTCGATGTGGACGGTCTGGTCAGTCCTCGTGTTGTTCATGGGCCCGGCCTACGGTATCGACCCTGCCGGCAAGTTCTTCCTGGTGGCGCTGCCTGCGCTGATCGGCGCGCTGATCCGGATCCCCTACACCATGGCGCCGGCCCGGTTCGGTGGACGCAACTGGACCATCGTCAGTGCATTGTTGCTGCTCATCCCGACGTTCCTCGCGATCATCGTCATGGAACCGGGCACGTCCTACACCACGCTCATGGTGGTCGCAGCACTCGGCGGCTTGGGTGGTGGCAACTTCGCCTCGTCCATGGTCAACATCAACACTTTCTTCCCGGAGGGCCGCAAGGGCTGGGCGCTGGGACTCAACGCGGGCGGCGGGAACATTGGTGTGCCCGCGGTGCAGTTGCTCGGCCTGTTGGTGATCGCGACGGCCGGCACCGCTTACCCACGTCTGGTGCTTGCCATCTACATCCCACTGATCGTGATCGCCGCTATCTGCGCCGCGGTCTTCATGGACAACATCTCCTCGGTGCGTAATGACAGCGGCGCGCTTCGTGAAGCGGTCCGGGACTCGCAAACCTGGGTGATGTCGTTTCTCTACATCGGCACGTTCGGCTCGTTCATCGGCTACAGCTTCGCCTTCGGTCTCGTGCTGCAAACCCAGTTCGGCCGCACCCCGTTGCAGGCCGCCTCGGTCGCGTTCATCGGCCCGCTGATCGGCTCGCTGATCCGTCCGGTCGGCGGTTGGATGGCTGACCGGTTCGGCGGCGCGAAGGTAACCCTCTGGAACTTTTTTGGGATGGCGCTGGCCACCGGCTTGGTAATCATGGCCTCCGAGCAGAAGTCGCTATTATTGTTCGTGGCCGGCTTCATCGGTCTGTTCGTACTCTCCGGAATCGGCAACGGGTCGACCTACAAGATGATCCCGTCGATTTTCGCCGGCAAGGCGAGAGTGGCGATCGTAGCTGGTGAGCCGGCGCAGGCTGCGCTGATGAGGGCGCGCCGGCTATCCGGCGCAGTGATCGGAATCGCCGGCTCGATCGGCGCCATGGGTGGGGTGCTTATCAACCTCGCTTTCCGGCAGTCTTTCCTCACCGCGCAGTCCGGGATACCTGCGTTCTGGGCCTTCATGGCCTTCTACGCGGTGTGTGTCGCCGTCACCTACGTCGTTTATCTGCGACGGGCACCTGCCACGG
>JALZCN010000467.1 GCA_030863045.1 Actinomycetota bacterium
AGCCAGCAGCTCCTCGACGTCGCGGTACGAGCGCGCGTAGCGCAGGTACCAGTGCACCGCCACCAAGATCACATCGGGAGGGAAGCGGAACCGCGCGAAACCAGACCGCGGTGGCGGTACTTGACGAAGGCCACAGCGCATCGACACAGCCAGCCTGACCTCGCCTTCCGCCGATGCAACAGACCCGATGCGGCAACAAACCCGAAAGATCACACGAACCTGATCATCACTCTCCGGCGATCATGACCAGGCGGAGACGCGAGCACATGCCCGATCACGCAAAGTGCGATAGAGCCGGTTCTGTTGACGCTGCACGCTTCCCAGCGGCAGCGTTGGGTAGGTGGCCGCGACGTCGTACGCCCATTCCTTCGGTACCAGCCACCGGCCGGCTTATCCGTACCGCAGCGTTGGGGCGTGCTTTTGGAACCGTGGGTGTGATGCCCCGCGCGGCGACTATGGTTGCAGCGGACGGCGCGGGTGGGTCGAGGATGACTAACTCGATGTCGGCGTGAAACGCTGGTGGCTGCTGGGCCGGTGAGGTCGGCACACAGCTACCCCCCGAACGGTCCGATGCAGGCGGGAGCAGGTCTGCAAGGCCTTTTGAAGCAGCGGATTAAGTCGGTGTCGGATATATTGATCGCGGCCGCTGCGGGAGCGCCTGGTGGCTCCGTCGAAATTGGGGGGAGTTGACTCGGGTCAGGCCGAAGTGACTCTACGCGCATGTCGGCCAAGGTACCGCCACATTGTCGTTGACGCAGACCCCGTTTGAGCTGGTGGACGCGCAGAGAAGCACCGGTGCGTAATTTTGGGCCATATGGTTGTCGAGCAAGCGACAAGCGGGGTTTGGGTCGGCGTACTTGGCGTGAAAGTCGATCAGGTATTCTTGCCCGACCTGTCGGTAACCTTCCCCTGAGCGTGGAAGGTCTGGCACGATATCGTTGATGTTTCGCACTCGGAGGGTGGGCGTCTGCTTTTCCCGTGGCTGGGCGTCATAGATATTAGCGAAATCCTCGTTCCCTACCATCGGGCAGCCGTAGTTGTAGTTATAGTACTCGATATTCCCGTATTTTGATAGCGCCACGTCAAGCGTGAATAGCTCGCATAATGCAGCACCTAGACTGTGGCCGGTGATGTAGAGCTTTTTCGGCTGATACTGATTGAGAAGATTGAAAAGTTGTTGCTGCATGGACTGCGTCGACGCCTGAGAGTCGGTGTAAGAGGTCGTGTAGATGCTCCAGAAGCCATGGGCGACCCTAGCTCCCTGGGGCACCTTGGGCCGGGCATCAGAGAAGAAAGGAACAAAGGAGACTTGTTGGCTGAATTCGAAGTCCTCGATCCAGTCGAGCTGAGATTTACTGCCGCGGAAGGAAAAGATGTAGCTATCGTCCTTTGTCGAGTGATACACAAGCCCAAAGCACTCGACCCGGCGTAGTTGAAGGAGGGTATTGACGCCGGTAAAACAGCCAATACGGTTATAGCCATCAGGCGACTGTGGGGATAACGGTGGCGGCATACATGGGGTTATTGGTGGGCTTGGCGGGTTACACTTGGCTGGATCATCATCCTTCCCGTCATGAAACGCGTTTTGTGACTGAATGCACGCCTTGACCAGCTGTATGGCCAAGTTCCAGTCTATGTTCGTTGTTACCGACATCTGCGTCCTCCATTCTGTCGCGGAGTCATTGGCTGAGCGTGGCGCCCAGTTTTCCCTCGCCTCACTACAGCATCTTCACATCACCGAAGCATCTTCGCATCGTCGATCGGATGCCGCAGCGTCCAGATGCGCACAGTAGCCTCCTTCGCAGCGTGAGCGGTCAACCAGGTAGCGATTTGCTATTTATGCAACTCAAGTTGAGGTTCAGGAACAAGTGGCCGCATCCCAGCCCGGGCTGCGGCAGCACGACCATCTTTATCAATGAGCGCCATAATGTGCTGCTATTCAGGGTCTTATCATGTGTTTTATTCAGTTGACTGATGCGTCTTCAACCGGCGCGGGCCGGGCTGGTGTCCATGTTCTGAACGGACGTGGTGAGCTCGCTGCGATTGCGACGGTGGCGCTGAGGCAACCATCACGGGGCAAGCAGCGCCGCGACGCTCGGGTTCCTGGACCGGTACGAGATGGTAGGCGTCGGGCAGAAGGTGATACCGCCGTGGGGCAGAGTCGCGGCGAGTCCGCGCATGACAGGCGGTCCGGACACCGGGTCATGCTCCGCTGAGGTGATCGACGCGGGAACCGTGATTGGCCAAGCCGGTCGGTCACGTCGAAGCGCGCGATGTTGCGCAAGGCCCATACCCAGGCCGCGATGTTCGCCTCCCGCAGGCAGCAACGGGCATAATCAACCGAGTCGGTGTTTTGCGCGGGTGCGACGGGATAGGAGCAGCTGTTCTCTCGGCAGCTCGGCGCTGTGGTGCATACAGCGCCGCTGCGGCAACTCCAGCTGCTGCCCATGACCGCGCGACAATGCGACCACCGACAGCTTTTTGCTGGTAAGCGCACAGCGATGATCCGATAAGCGTCGTTAGGACATTTTCCGTGTTCGTGGAGTGCGGACCGAGTACGCTACGAGTATGTTTGGCCCACCTGCCGTAGAGATCTTCGCGTCGTGTCCGTCGGCGTGGAGGTCGTATTGGCGAGGTCGCGGGTGGAGCTGTTTGAGCAGATCCGCCGGGATAGGCGGATTGAGGGGCTGTCGATCCGGGAGTTAGCGGAGCGGCATCGGGTTCATCGGCGCACGGTGCGACAGCGCCTGGGTCGTTTTCGGCGCCTGGGTTGAAGCAAGGCCTTGGGTAGGGGTCCGGCTGGAATACCGGACGCGCTAAACGAGCTGGTCTCTCCCGAGGCCTGCTGAAGCCAGTAGCTGAAGGGACCAGCAAGGGCGTCGATGGTGCTTGTGCGACTAGGACACCCGATGCGCTAAAAGCTGTATCTAACGACCTTTGGTTAACTTACAAACAGCCTGTACTGGTGGAAAGTTATTTACCCGGGCGGGAGTTCACGTCAGCATCATCGGCACTGGGAGCAACTCTGCTGTATTGGGCGTAACCGAGATTGACCTGAGCAACACCACTGCTAGGACTTTATCAAAAAGGAATCCGTTCAACAAAATTCGCACATAATCGTGGACGGGGAGGCCGACGAGGACGCCCGGATCGCACTATCTGCATGGCGGCTCTTAGGTGGCCACGACGCCGGTCGGATAGATATGCGTTCGGACGCCGATCGCCGGCCGCAATTTCTTGAAGCCAACCCCCTACCCGGACTGCGGCCGGGACAGTCTGACCTAGCCATGTTGGCGAGTCAAGCCGGATTGAGCTACGTTGATTTAATAGGGCTCATCGTTGAGTCTGCGCTTAAGCGGCGCAATCCAGGAATGCAATCTCGGCTCATTGTTAGCAGACACTGAGATGAGCTGGACGGCGCACGAGCTGGTTTTCCATGGCGATTGACTCGATCGTCCCTACGATTGCTACGGCGGCCGTTGGCCTTGGCGATCTACCTGCAGCCGCCGCCAAGCCCAGCACTTGGCGTGGTGGACCACCACGCTCGGGTGGCGGTGGGCTGACACGGTCGACCGCGCCAACCTCATCCACCGCGCCCTCAACGCCACTGCAGTGCCAGGCCCGCAGCACGCGCGGCCACGAACGCCAACGACTCCATCCGGGGTGAGCTCAATATGGACAAAGGCGAGCATCAAGTAGGGCCGACTCGGCGGCGACAATGAGGTCGCACGCCAGTGCTAGCGAGCAGCCGATGCCTGCCGCCGGGCCGTGGACGGCGGCCACCACCGGTTTGGGCATCCGACGGATACCAACGATGATCACGGAGCAAAGCCGTCGGCTGGTCGAGGCTGACTCGACAAGGAGGGTGTTTCGGGTGATCGTTGTGCGGTGCAGGCACGAACAGTCACCGCTCACCGTCGGCGTTGAGG
>JALZCN010000476.1 GCA_030863045.1 Actinomycetota bacterium
GCGCTGCTGCGTCGTCTGGGCTTCCCCTTCAAGGAGAGCTGATGGCGAAGAAGGCGCTGATCATCAAGGCCGCGCGCAAGCCCAAGTTCGCGGTGCGGGGCTACACCCGCTGCCAGCGCTGTGGTCGGCCCAAGGCGGTCTACCGCAAGTTCGGGCTGTGCCGGATCTGCCTGCGCCAGATGGCTCACCGGGGCGAGCTGCCCGGCGTGAGCAAGAGCAGCTGGTAGGAGATCGCTATGACGATGACCGATCCGATCGCAGACATGCTGACCCGTCTGCGCAACGCGAACTCGGCTTATCACGATCAGGTCGTGATGCCGCACTCCAAGATCAAGGCGAATATCGCCGAGATTTTGCAGCGGGAGGGCTACATCTCGGGGTTCCGCACCGAGGACGCGGCTGTGGGTAGATCACTGGTGGTGGACCTGAAGTTTGGCCCCAACCGGGAGCGCAGCATCGCTGGCTTGCGTCGAGTGTCCAAGCCCGGCCTGCGGGTGTATGCGAAGTCGACCTCGCTGCCCAAGGTGCTCGGCGGCCTGGGTGTGGCGATCATCTCCACGTCCACCGGGTTGCTCACTGATCGGCAGGCCGCCAAGCAGGGTGTGGGCGGGGAAGTCCTCGCCTTCGTCTGGTGAGAGGGGAGCAGACGAGATGTCCCGCATCGGGAAGCAGCCGATCACCGTGCCGTCCGGCGTCGATGTGGTGCTCGACGGGCGCACCGTGACCGTGAAGGGTCCCAAGGGGACCCTGGCGCACACCGTGCCCGAGCCGATCACTGTGCAGCGGGAGCAGGACGGTACCCTGCTGGTCGCCCGGCCCGACGACGAGCGGCGCAGCAAAGCATTGCACGGGTTGTCCCGAACTCTGGTGAACAACATGATCATCGGTGTCAGCCAGGGCTACGAGAAGCGGATGGAGATCCACGGAGTTGGTTACCGTGTCCTGGCCAAAGGATCGGACCTGGAGTTCTCGCTGGGTTACAGCCACCCGGTGCCGGTGAAGGCTCCTGACGGCATCACCTTCACAGTGGAGAGTCCGACGCGGTTCTCCGTAGCCGGCATCGACAAGCAGGCCGTCGGCGAGGTCGCGGCGACCATCCGCAAGCTGCGACGCCCTGACCCGTACAAGGGTAAGGGCGTGCGCTATGCGGGCGAGAAGATCCGGCGCAAGGTCGGAAAGACGGGTAAATGATCATGGCTGAGGCAGCGACTACCGCAGCGAAGAAGCGGCTCCCGGTCGGCAAGGACGTCTCGACCCGACGCAGATTGGCCAGGGCACGGCGGCACTTCCGGCTGCGCAAGCGGGTCAGCGGTTCCCCGGAGCGACCGCGCCTGGTGGTCAACCGCTCCTCCAGACACATCGCTGTGCAGTTGGTGGACGACCTGGCTGGACACACGCTGGCGGCGGCATCGAGTATCGAGCCGGACGTCCGCGCCATGGACGGGGACAAGAAGGCCAGGGCGGCCATGGTCGGCGAGCTGATTGCCGCGCGGGCCCGGGCGGTCGGTGTTGGCCGGGTGGTCTTCGACCGCGGCGGCTATGACTACCACGGTCGGATCGCGGCCTTGGCCGACGCCGCCCGCAAAGCCGGCCTGGAGTTCTGACTGATGATGAACACCAGAGCAGGCCTTGGGGCGGGCTTGGGTGCTGTCAGCGCCCCGAACTTCGCCCAACCTCGGGCAGCAGCTCTGCTGTCGAATTCGGGAACGACAGGGCGTACGAGACAGCGACAGCTTCAACACATGAGCAACGGAAGGAACGCCTGATGCCTGGACGCATGCGGCGGGAAGGCGGAGGCGAGCGTAGCGATCGTCGGGACCGCCGCGAAGGGGGCCGCGGAGGGGCGGCCCCACCGGAGAAGAGCCCGCACCTGGAGCGCGTGGTCGCGATCAACCGGGTCGCCAAAGTGGTCAAGGGCGGCCGGCGGTTCAGTTTCACCGCGTTGGTTGTGGTGGGCGATGGCGACGGCATGGTCGGCATCGGTTACGGCAAGGCCAAGGAGGTGCCGGCCGCGATCCAGAAGGGTGTCGAGGAAGCCAAGAAGAACTTCTTCCGGGTGCCTCGGATATCCAGCACCATCCCGCATCCGATCACAGGCGAGGCAGCGGCCGGCGTTGTGCTACTTCGCCCGGCGTCTCCAGGTACCGGGGTCATCGCAGGCGGTCCGGTTCGCGCGGTGTTGGAGTGTGCCGGTGTGCACGACGTGCTCTCCAAATCACTGGGCAGTGATAACGCAATCAACATCGTGCACGCAACGGTGGCAGCGCTGAAGGGCCTGCAGCGTCCTGAGGAAGTAGCCGCGCGCCGCGGTCTGCCTCTGGAGGACGTGGCCCCAGCAGGCATGCTGCGGGCCCGTGCCGCGCAGGGGGTGTGACGTGGCAGTCAAAATCACCCAGGTACGCAGCACGATCGGTGGGCTGCGCAACCAGCGTGAGACGCTGCGCTCGCTGGGGCTACGCAAGATCAGGCAGTCCGTGGTCAAGGAGGACAGCCCTCAGGTTCGCGGAATGATCGCCACCGTCCGTCACCTGGTGACGGTCGAGGAAGTCCCGAACGAGGTGACTGCGAAGTGACTATCAAGGTTCACCACCTGCGTCCGGCGGCTGGCGCGACGACCGCCAAGACACGCGTCGGTCGTGGTGCGGGGTCCAAGGGCAAGACCGCGGGTCGCGGTACCAAAGGCACCAAGGCTCGCAAGACCGTGCCCGCGGCCTTCGAGGGTGGGCAGATGCCGATCCACATGCGGCTGCCCAAGCACAAGGGTTTCCGCAACCGGTTCCGTACCGAATATCAGGTGGTCAATGTCGGCGATCTGGCTCGGCTGTTCCCTGCCGGCGGCACCGTGGGTCCCGACCAGCTGGTAGCCGTTGGCGCGGTGCGCAAGGGACTGCCGGTGAAGATCCTCGGCGACGGGGACGTTGGCGGGGTGGCGCTACAGGTCAGTGCCCAAGCGTTCTCCAGTTCCGCGCGGGACAAGATCGTTGCGGCAGGTGGCAGCACCACCGAGCTGTAGGTGGCACACCCGGCCTGCCCTTGCGGGCTCTATCATTTGCTGTCGGGCTCTGCTGTTACAGTCGGCCAGAGTGCATGGGCGCGCTGTCTGGCATCCGCCGTCGCGTCGCTCCGCACCGCTTGGTCGCCGCCTGAAGGCCATGCGACCGCCGGTCCACGATCGACGGCCATCCACGGCCGTGCCAGGAGGTAGGAGTGCTCGGCGCGTTCCGCTCGGCCCTTGCGACGCCGGATCTGCGCCGCAAAATTCTGTTCACTCTCGGTATCGTGGTGGTCTACCGGATCGGCGCCACATTGCCCTCACCCGGGGTGTCCTACGTCAATATTCAGCAGTGTCTCGACCGGGTGCAGCAAGGGGAGAATCAGAATCTCTACTCGCTGATCAATCTGTTCAGCGGTGGGGCGCTGTTGCAGCTGGCCGTGTTCGCGTTGGGAATCATGCCCTATATCACCGCGAGCATCATCATTCAGTTGCTCACTGTGGTAATTCCCCGCTTCGAGCAACTGAAGAAGGAGGGTCAGACCGGGCAGAACAAGCTTACGCAATACACCCGATACCTGACGATCGCGTTGGCCGTCTTGCAGTCGACCGGAATCGTGGCGCTGGCGGTGCGCGGTCAGCTGTTCGCTGACTGTCCGTTGCCGCCGATCCCGGACCAATCGGTGTTCAACCTGGTGGTCATCGTCGTGGTGATGACCGCCGGCACTGCTGTGATCATGTGGTTGGGCGAGCTGATTACCGAGCGTGGCGTCGGTAACGGCATGTCGCTGCTGATCTTCACCTCGATCGCTGCGCGCATCCCTGCTGAGGGAAAGAACATCCTCGACTCGCAGGGCGGGCTGATTTTCCTTTTCGTCTGCCTTTTCGGCTTGGCGATCATTGCCAGCGTGGTGTTCGTCGAGCAGGGCCAGCGCCGTATTCCTGTGCAGTACGCCAAGCGGATGATCGGTCGTCGGATGTATGGCGGCACCTCTACCTATCTACCGTTGAAGGTGAACCAAGCCGGCGTTATTCCGGTCATCTTCGGGTCGTCATTGCTGTACCTGCCCGACCTCATTGCGCGACTGACCACCTCGACCACCGGTGAGCAGAGCTGGTGGCAGACCTTCATCACCCGCTACCTCGTCGACCAGTCCAGCTGGGTACATATCTCGCTGTACTTCTTGATGATTATCTTCTTCACCTACTTCTACGTGGCGATCACCTTCAATCCCGAAGAGCGGGCCGAGGAGATGAAGAAGTTCGGTGGGTTCATCCCCGGTATCCGGCCTGGCCGCCCGACCGCCGAGTACCTGGGTTACGTGCTCAACCGCATCACCTTGCCAGGCTCGCTGTACCTGGGCATTGTGGCCGTACTGCCCAACTTGTTCCTCGACTTGACCGGTGATGGCCAGAACCAGAACTTCCCCTTCGGTGGCACTGCTGTGCTGATCATGGTGGGTGTCGGGTTGGACACCGTGAAGCAGATCGAAAGCCAGCTGATGCAGCGCAATTACGAAGGGTTCCTGCGATAGTGCGCATCCTCATCGTCGGCCCGCCAGGGGCAGGGAAGGGTACCCAGGCCGCCGTGCTCGGTGCCGAGCTCGGCGTGCCACATGTCTCGACCGGAGACCTGTTCCGGGCGCATGTCGACGGTGAGACTGAGCTCGGCCTCCAAGTCCGGACGTACCTGGAGGCCGGCGCGCTGGTACCGGACGAGATTACCAACGCGATGGTCGCGCAGCGGCTCACCGAGGACGACTGCCGGGCCGGCTTCCTGCTCGACGGATTCCCCCGCACGGTCGGCCAGGCCCAGGTACTGGAGGAGTTCTTGCGCGGTCATGACTGCGAGATCGACACGGTGCTGGAGTTCGACGCGCCCGAGGACGAGGTAGTGCGGCGGCTGCTGGCACGCGGGCGTGGCGACGACATCGAGGACGTGATCCGGCGCCGCCAGCAGGTGTATCGCGAGGAGACTGCGCCGTTGCTCGACTTCTACTCCGACCGGTTGGTCACCGTGCCGGCCGTTGGTTCGATAGCGGACGTCACGGCGCGGGCGCTGGACGCGTTGCGGACCCGGGCCTGACGAGCGCGCGATGACCGGGGGCGGGGTACGTGCCGTGGTGCGACGTTTGCGGGTCAAGACCACAATCGAGCTCAAGTCACCTGGCGAGATCGAGGCGATGCAGGCCGCCGGTGCGGTGGTGGCCCGGACGCTGCGGCTGCTCGCGGGCCATGCCACGGTTGGGATGAGCACCGGTGAGCTGGACGAGTTGGCTGAGCAGGCGATCCGGGATGCCGGAGCGGTGCCATCGTTCAAGGGCTACCACGGGTTCCCGGCGTCGATCTGCAGCTCGGTGAACGAGCAGGTGGTGCACGGCATCCCGAGCCGTACGCAGGTGCTGGCCAACGGTGACCTGCTGTCCATCGACTGCGGTGCGATTCTCGACGGCTGGCACGGCGACGCCGCGGTGACCGTGCACATCGGCAGTGTTGCCGAAGTCGATGGCCTGCTGTCGGCGGCCTGCCGGGCGGCGCTGAATGCCGGCATCGCGGCGGCGCGACCCGGCGGCAGGCTGACCGATATCTCACATGCTGTGGAGTCCGCGGCGTTGGCGGCCGCCGACGCGGACGGGACCTCTTACGGGATCGTGGCTGATTACGGTGGCCACGGCATCGGTACGGCCATGCACATGGATCCGTTCCTGCCTAACGTGGGCCGGCCCGGTCGCGGTCCACGGCTGGTGCCCGGCATGACGTTGGCGATCGAACCGATGCTCACCGCAGGGAGTGACAAAACCGAGGAACTCGACGACGGCTGGACCGTGGTGACCGTGGACGGGTCCCGCGCCGCGCACTGGGAGCACTCGGTCGCCGTCACCGACGACGGCCCCCTAGTGCTCACGGTTGAGTGAGCGGTCGCTACCGCATTCTGAGGACAGACTGCAGTAATCGGGCCCACGTGAGGTACTCAGGCTAGGTCGTCGGCGTCGATGATGCGGTAGGCGTAGCCCTGCTCTGCCAGGAAGCGTTGGCGATGGGCTGCGTAGTCGGTGTCCAGGGTGTCCCGGGAGACCACCGAGTAGAAGTGCGCCTGCCTCCCGTCGCCTTTGGGGCGCAGTAGCCGGCCCAGGCGCTGGGCCTCTTCCTGCCGGGAGCCGAACGTGCCTGAAACCTGCACCGCTACCGAGGCCTCCGGCAAGTCGATGGAGAAGTTGGCCACCTTGGAGACGACCAACCTGCGGACTTCGCCCCGGCGGAACGCGTCGTAGAGGGCTTCCCGCTCGGAGTTCCGGGTGGAGCCTTGTACGACCGGCGCTTCCAGTGCCTCGCCGAGTTCCTCGAGCTGGTCCAGATACGCGCCGATAACGAGGGTGGGTTCGTCGGGGTGGCGGTCCATGATGGCGCGGACGACCGGCAGTTTGCTCCGCGCAGTGGAGCAAACCCGGTAGCGTTCATCGGCCTCGGCCGTCGCATAGCTCAGCCGTTCGGTGTCGGTCAGGGTGACCCGTACCTCGACGCACTCCGCAGGCGCGATCCAGCCCTGGGACTCGATGTCGCGCCAGGGAGCGTCGTAGCGCTTGGGCCCGATCAGGGAGAACACGTCGCCTTCCCGGCCGTCCTCGCGCACCAGGGTGGCGGTCAGCCCGAGTCGCCGGCGGGACTGCAGGTCGGCGGTCATCCGAAAGACCGGCGCAGGCAGCAGGTGAACCTCGTCGTAGATGATCAGTCCCCAGTCCCGGGAGTCGAACAGATCCAGATGCCGGTACTCGCCTTTGGATTTGCGAGTCATGACCTGGTAGGTAGCGATCGTTACCGGGCGAATCTCCTTCCGCTCCCCGGAATACTCGCCGACCTCATCGTCGGACAGCGAGGTGCGCGCGACCAATTCCCGTTTCCACTGTCGACCCGCGACTGTGTTGGTGACCAGGATGAGCGTGGTCGCTCGAGCTTGGGCCATTGCGGCAATCCCGATCAGCGTCTTGCCGGCCCCACACGGCAACACCACGACCCCGGACCCGCCGGCCCAGAAGCCGGCCACCGCATCGCGCTGGTAGCCACGCAGCGACCAGCCGTCCTCGGCGAGCTCGATCGGGTGCGCCTCGCCGTCGACGTAACCGGCCAGATCCTCCGCCGGCCAGCCGACCTTGAGCAGCGCCTGCTTAAGTCGCCCGCGCTCGGAGGGGTGCACCAGCACGGTGTCGTCGTCGACCCGGGCACCCAGCATTGGGGTGATCTTGCGGTGGCGGAGTATCTCTTCGAGAACGGCGCGGTCCAGCGACACCAGAACCAGCCCATGTGCCGGATGGTGCATCAGCTGCAGCCGGCCGTAGCGGCTCATGGTGTCCACCACGTCCACCAGCAGCGGTTGCGGCACCGCGTACCGGGAGAACCGCACCAGCGCGTCAACGACCTGTTCAGCGTCATGTCCCGCGGCTCGCGCGTTCCACAACGCCAGGGGCGTGACCCGGTAGGTGTGCACGTGTTCGGGGGCGCGTTCGAGCTCGGCGAAGGGTGCGATCGCGGAGCGAGCCTGCCCAGCCGCCGGGTGATCGACCTCAAGCAGCAGCGTCTTGTCGGACTGGACGATAAGCGGTCCGGCCTCAGGCGTTGAGCTCAACGGGTTCTCCGCTCTTGAAGCATCGCGGCGGGCGATCGTTTCGGCTCCGGAAAGTGTCTCAGGTGCTTCCGCGCACCCGTGGCGGAGCTGATTGGCAGGGCGACACGACCCGTTCGGGCGTGCGATACCCACGCTTAGTAGTTCGTTTACCAGCCATAGGTGTTGTCCGGTCTGGGCCGGGCGGGTGTTGTCCCTTCGCGGCTCTGGCGCCGTCGGCAGTTCCAGAGCACGGTAATCAAGACCCGCGGAACGGCCCGGCCCAGCCCGTCGTATCGTCCGTGCCCTACATCGGCGTATCCGGCTTGGTGCCGAAGGTGTTCCGTTTGTGGGTGCAGAAAGCCCGCGACCGCGGTGACCTGTGGTGAGCCGGATGCCCGGCCGCCGTCGACCCCTGGGGAGGGACCCCACCGTGCCAGCGAGTACCTCGCGACTCGGAGGCTGGTCATGACCGCCGACGTACTTCGTCCCGCGGAGGCGGCAACATGACCGCCGACGCATTTCATTTTCGCGGAGGCGGCAACATGACCGCCGACGCATTTCGTTTCGCGGAGGCGGCAACATGACCGCCGACGCACTTCGTCCCGCGGAGGCGGCAACATGACCGCCGACGTACTCAGCGGTCCTGCGGGGCCGGCAGTTACGGGGCGTCCCGAGGCGACACCATCCCGGTGGCACTGGCGAAACTGGCCGGTGGTGGTCAAGTTGGGCGCGGTCCTGCTGGTTCCGACCATCGTCGCCCTGGTCGCGGGCGTGTTGCGGATCGTGGACCAAGCCGGTGCCGCTCCGGGTTACGCCCGCATCTCTCAGATTGTCGGTGTCCAGCAGCAGCTGTCGGATCTGATCGGCGCTGTTGCGCGGGAACGGGGCCTGGCCACGGCGTACGTCGCCACGGGCCGCACCGGGGATCGGCAACCGCTGGAATCGCAGTTCGGCGTCGTTGACAGCAGCGTGCAGGTGGTCACCGACGCCACCAGCCAGTTGGGCAATCTCGACATCACCAGCTCCGGGCTCGCGGCCCTCAGCGCGCTGGGCCCACTGCGGGCGAGCGTGACCAATGGCTTCGGCCCTGTCGAGGTGGTGGTCACCGAGTACAACGCCGTGATCGATCCGCTGGTCGAGCTGGACTCCGCATTGATCCGCCAGCTCGACGACGTCGCGGTCACCAACGACGCCGCCGCCGTGCACGCCTTGGTCGCTGTGCGAGAGCAGGTCAGCCGCCAGCACGCGATCGTGTCGGCGGCACTGTATGCGAACCGGATCAGCCCCACCCAGCTCGACGATCTGCGAACGGCAACCGTTCGGCTGGCCACCGAACAAGATGCGTTCCGGGGGGCGCTGCCGCCGGCTGAGCGCGCCAGCGCCGCCGCCCTGCTTGGGGGAGACGCCGAACTGGCCCGGCAGCGCCTGCTGCGGCTGGTGCTCACCCGCGGTCTGGCAGGTGAGCCGCTGAACACTTCCCCGCAGGACTGGGATCAGCGCAACGCGGTAGTCGTTGACAGCGTCGCCACCGCCGAGAAGGAGCTGCGGCAGCGGATCGACCGGACCGCGCAGGAGCTGCTCGCCCAGGTGCGCACCGCGGCCGGAGCGAACTCGGTCATCCTCTTCTTCGCCCTGGCGCTGGGGGTGCTGATCGGCATCCTGGTCACCAGGGCGCTGCTGCGACCACTCGGAGTGCTCAAGCGCACCGCGCTGGACGTCGCCGATCGGCGACTGCCCGAGGCGATGGCGCGGATCCGCGACGGCGACGTGCCTAAAGACGCGATCGACCCGGTCCCGGTCGGTACCCGCGAGGAGATCGGTCAGGTCGCCAGAGCCTTCGACGAGGTGCAC
Organism: Actinomycetota bacterium; assembly: GCA_030863045.1. GTDB lineage: Bacteria > Actinomycetota > Actinomycetes > Mycobacteriales > Pseudonocardiaceae. The sequence goes on from JALZCN010000476.1 coordinate 9,444, forward strand.
AGTCAAGCGGTCCGGCTGGCCAGCGAGCAGGCTCAGCTTCGCGCCAACGTCAACGACATCTTTGTCAACCTGTCACGCCGCACTCAGGGTCTGGTGGAACGGCAACTCAAGCTCATCGACCGGCTGGAAAGCGGTGAGCAAGACCCAAAACAGTTGGACAACCTGTTCCAGCTGGACCACCTCGCCACCCGGATGCGGCGCAACAGTGAGAACCTGCTGGTCCTTGCGGGCACCGATGCGACCAACCGGACCGGTCGCCCGGTGCGCTTGGTGGACGTGTTGCGCGCCGCGGTGTCCGAAGTGGAGCAATACCAACGGCTGGTGCTGCAGCAGCCACCCGCAGTCCTGGTGCTCGGTCGGGTGGCCAACGACTTGGTGCATCTATTGGCGGAGTTGCTCGACAACGCGACCCAATTCTCGCCTCCGGACAGCAAGGTGATGATTTCCAGCGACTTCGCTACCGGTGGCTCGGTTGTGATCGAGGTCGCTGACCGCGGCGTCGGGATGACCGACACCGAGCTCGTCGAGTCCAACGAGCGGTTGGCCAAGCCGCCGGTGGTGGATGCCTCGGTTTCCCGCCGGATGGGGTTGTTCGTTGTCGGCCGGCTGGCCGGCCGCCACGGCATCGATGTGCGGTTGCGCCGCGCCGAGGGCGGCGTGGGCATCTGTGCCTGCGTCACCGTGCCGTCGCGGTTGGTCCGGGTGGCATCGGAGACGGTGGAGCCGCGCGCGACGGCCGTCTCTGCGCCGGTTACCGGGAACGGTTCGATCTCAAGCGAGGTGGCGGCGTCTGTGGTGAGCTCCGCTGACCGCAACGGTGTGCCAGTTCCTCGGCCACGAAACGACCCGAAGAGGGATCCGAAGATTGACCCGAAAATCGATTCTGACAGTGGGCCCGACGCTGACACTGCGGACCGGCATGAATCCAACGGCAACAGCGCGCAATCATCGGCCGGCCAGCCGGCCCCGAACGATCCAGCAGGCGATTCCCGGCCACCAAGTACAGGGAAGCCGTCGCAGGGCACCGGCGAGCGATCGACACCCACCGGGCCGCCACCGGCCCCACCGGGGCCGCCGGTCAGCCCGCTAGCAGACGTCCCGAAGGATGCCCCCAGCACCGGATCAGAGCCGGATCTGTTCCAGCCGAAGCGGGCTAGTGTGGCGGGGCCGGTCGGGCCGGGGCATCGTGCGACGCTGCAGCATTCCACGCCGATCTTTGACGACGTGGCGTCGGCGTGGTTCAAAGAGCACGACGCCGTGCCGGTGGGTTGGACGGCGCCGTCAGCAGGAGTGCCGGCCGGGAGCACGCGGGACGCCTCACCGCAGGAGACTCCCGCGCCTAATGCCGGGACAGCGCAGGATCCCACGACGGATGACGGGCCGGCGAAGGCTGCAACAACGGGCGCTACGGCAGGGCGCCCGCCGCTGGTGCGTCGGCAGCCCGGAAAGGCGTTGGCCGGATCCGGGTCCGGTGACGCCGGCAAGCCCCGGCCGGCCGACGATTGGGCACCCGCGGTGGGATCCACGCGTTCATCCGGTGCGCCGGCGCAGGATTGGGGCGCCGCGGATGAGGGCTGGCGGGCGGCCGAGGCCCTGGCCACGCCGGTGAGTGCGGAGTTCACCGCGATAGGGCTGCCCAGGCGACAGCCTCGGGCGCTGCTGGTGCCCGGTGCCGCGGGCGGGACTGAGCCCCAGGCTGCGCCCGCGCGCAGTGCAGAGTCGATTCGCGGCCGGCTCGCCAGCTACCAGCAGGGCATCCGCGAAGGGCGCCAGGCGCGCCGGAACCTCTACCAGGAGGCCCACGGGTCCCCATCAGGGCAGGAGGATGCAGAAGAGGAGACGAAGTGACCGTTGCGGGGCCGCAGCCGGAAAACTACTTCGGGTGGTTAACCGACGAGTTTGTCAACCGGGTTCCCGGTGTGGCACACGCGTTGGTGGTGTCGGCCGAAGGTATGCCGGTGGCCGCTTCGGTGCATCTGCCCAGGGACCGCGCTGACCAACTCGCCGCGGTGGCGTCCGGGCTGGTCAGCTTGACGCAGGGAGCCTCCCGCTGCTTCGACGCGGGCCAGGTTCTGCAAACGGTGGTGGAGCTGGACCGTGGAATCCTGCTGCTGATGCCTATCAGCGGTGGTGCCAGCCTTGCCGTGCTCGCCGCGCCGAGCTGCGATGTCGGGCTGGTGGGGTATGAGATGGCGCTGCTGGCCGACCGGGTCGGCCAGCAGCTCACCCCGCGCGTACGTGCTGAGCTGCATGGTGCGCGGGAACGTGACGTGGCGGTGAGACAGCGGTGAGCAGACCAATTGGTGATGACGGCGACGATCAGTTCTTCGCTGATGTAATGAACAACCTCAGTGGTGGTCCATGGCGATCACGCTGGCGCCGCAAGGACTTGGCGAAGTCGTCGACCACCGAAGGCACGGCTGCGGTGAAGCCGGTCCCGGCGGCTGAGAAATCCGATGACTGGAGCGACCCGGCGGCCGCAGCATCAGTCGTGCGGCCCTACACCTGGACTGGGGGCCGCACATCCCCGGTGTTTGAGCTAGCGCTGGAAACGTTGGTGTCCACCAGCGAGCACGGTCGCGACATGGCGGCGTTGACCAGCGAGGAACACCGAGCCGTTTCGGAGTTGTGCCGCGCCCCCCGATCGGTGGCCGAGGTGGCCGCTCTACTATGCCTGCCGCTGGGAGTGGCCCGAGTCCTGCTGGCGGACATGGCGGACATCGGCTTGGTCGTGGTGCACCGCAGCGAGAACGGTTCCGGCGACACGCCGGACATGGCCTTGATGGAAAGGGTATTGAGTGGACTTCGTCGACTCTGATCGGGCACGTGCCCCGTGGGCCCCCTCGGCGCCATCGGTCCAGTCCGGCTCGGTCACGTCCGGACCGGCCGGATCCAGACCTCCGGTCGTCCGGGAACGTCCGGATGGCCCCAGCGTGATGTCCGCGAAGATCGTTGTAGGAGGTGGCTTCGGGGCCGGCAAGACCACATTCGTCGGCTCAGTGTCCGAGATCGCACCGCTGACCACCGAAGCCGTCCTCACCGATGCAAGCACCGCTGTTGACGACCTGGCCGCCACTCCGGACAAGTCGACCACCACCGTCGCGATGGACTTCGGTCGCCTCTCGATGGATGCAGAGCTGATCCTTTATCTGTTCGGCACTCCTGGGCAACACCGTTTCTGGTTCATGTGGGATGACCTCGTGCGTGGTGCGATCGGCGCGGTTGTGCTGGTGGACACCCGCCGCTTGGTCGACTGCTTCGCTGCGGTGGACTTCTTCGAGGACCGCGGCCTGCCCTACGTCGTCGGAGTGAATTGTTTTGACGGCGTGCTCAGCCACAGCGTTGAGGACGTCCGGGAAGCACTGGCCATCGAGGCCGCGGTACCCATCATCACGTGCGACGCCCGCGAACGGGAGTCAACCAAGAACGCCCTCATCGCGCTGGTGGAACACGCCATGCGGAGGTCAGTGGCGGCTCACGCCTGATCGCCGAGTTGGGAGAGTGCGCAGCGTGGCTGGCCACGATGTGAGGGCTAGACCACCCTCCGGTCGTCCGGACGGCTCCCCTGGTGCCCCCGTGCGCGGCGGGGTGGCTGCGCTGGGCTTCTGTGGTGCGCCCGCCGCCGGAATACTCGCGCAGCGCCGCGGCGGTCGGTGGCGGCTACGAGACTGGCGGTTGCGCACCAAACTCACCGCGGTCCTGCTGGTGCCCCTCTTGCTCGCCGGTGTGCTCGGTGTGCTTCGGGTCACCGAGTTGGTAGGCAAGGCCCACGACTTCGCCGCCCTGGCCCGCCGGATCGGGCTTGCCCAGCAGCTAGGCCTGGTCATGTACGACCTGCAGCGAGAGCGGCATCTCGTGGCCGCGATGCTCGCCACCGGCGGCACGGCAAACCGCACCGGGTTGCAGAACCAGTCCCAGCGGGTGGACGCCGCTGTTGCCACGCTGCGTACGGCGAATTTCCCCACCGACGCCATCGGGTCGACCGTGGACGGCCAGCGGGTACCAGCTCGCGAGGCCGCGTTGAGCAGGCTTTCCGGGCTAGCCGCTCTACGGGAAGCCGCCCTGCGGCCCAGCGGTGCGCCGGGTGCCGCCAATGCCGGCCTCACCGTCAACGCTTATTCGGAGCTCATCGCAGGATTGCACGACATCCACCGCAGAGTGCTGGACGGGGCACCCGAACCGTTCGCTCGTCAAGCCGACGGCCTCAAGGCCCTCGCGGTCGCCAAGGAACAGGCTTCCTGGCAGCACGCTGTGTTGCTGACGGGGATCTTGTCCGGCGGCTTGGCTGCCGAGCAGCAAGCCATGCTGCGCACCTCCGACGCCCGGTTCGCCGCCGCCACCGACGAGTTCGTCCAAGCCGTATCCGGCGAACAACGGCAGTTCTACGTCAACACCAGGGCAGTGGTCGATCGCAAGCGGTTGCTGGACGCCGCGCTGACCCGCGCGCAGCGGGGCACGCCACTGGAGACGGTGCCGGGTGATTGGAACTCCGCCGCCGTGGGAACCGTCGAGGCAATCCGGCAGGACGAGACCAACCTGCTCAACGAGTTGCGGACGGACACCGTGGCCCGCAGCAACCGGGCGTGGCAGGAGGCGTTCTGGAACGGGAGCGCGGTCGCCGCGCTGCTGGTGCTCGCGGTGGTGCTGCTGATCGTCGTGGTGCGGTCCCTGCTGCGACCGCTGCGCACCCTGCGCACCGCCGCGTTCGAAGTCGCCGACCGGCGGTTGCCGGAGGCAGCCGAGCAGCTGCGAACCACCGACGGCACCCCGAGCCAGGCGACTGTGGATCCGGTGCCGGTGCACTCCAGGGAGGAAGTCGGTCAGGTCGCCAGGGCGTTCGACACCGTGCACATGCAGGCCGTCCGGCTGGCATCTGAGCAGGCGCAGCTGCGCTGCAGCCTGAACGACATCTTTCGCAAGCTGTCCGAGCGTAGCCACGGCCTGGTGGAACAGCAGCTGCGGTTGATCGACGAGCTGCGCGGCAAAGTGAACGATCCTGAGCTAGGGACCTACTTGCTCCAACTCGATCGCCTTGCGGCGAGGATGCGTCGGCACAGTGAGAACCTGCTGGTGATAGCTGGTGGAACGGTAGGCGACGAGGTCGAAGGGCCGGTGGCGGTAGTCGAGGTATTCCGTCGCGCGCTCTCAGAAGTCGAGCAGTACCAGCGGGTTACCGTGGGTCCGTCCCCCGCCGCGACGGTGGCCGGCCCAGTGGTCAAAGATCTCGTGCATCTGATCGCAGAGTTGTTGGACAACGCTATCGACGCCGCGCCGCAGGGCACCACAGTGACCCTGGGCAGCGCGCTGGCCGAGAACAACGGCCTGCTGGTCGAGATCACCGACTCCGGGCCGGGCCTACCACCTGACGAACTGCAGGCGATCAACGCTCGGCTCGGCTCGGCTCCACCGGTCGATGCGCCGGTCTCCGGTCAGATGGGCGTGTTCGTGGTGAGCTCGTTGGCCGTGCAGCACGGCCTCACGGTACGGCTGCGTCCGCGACCCGGCGCCAGCGGCATTGCCGCCACCGTGCTATTGCCGCCCTCTCTGGTGACGGTCGACTTGCGCGTGCCGGGGGATGGTCACGTGGCAGGTACCTCCCCAAGATCTGCAGACGACACAGCTCGGAGAGGCAGCGGGCCCGATCGCCCACCGGCTGACGCACCTGCGGTGTCAGCCGTCAACGGGTGGAGCGGGACCGACGCACAGCTGCCGCTGCAGGTGTCGGTGGTCGATGAAGCCGCCACCGCGGACCTATTCAGCCCCTCCTCGATCGGAGTCGTGACGTCGCCGGGCAGCCGTCCGCGTACCGCCCATGAGGAGTGGCTCGAGCTCTTCGGCCAGCACAAGCCCCAGGCCCAGAACGAGCCGCTCTTCGATCCCCTGGGCACTATGGCCGGCGCCCCGGTAGGTGGGCGGCATGGGCAGCAGGAGGTTCGTGAAGAGATCTTCGAGATGGTCTCGGCCTGGTTCCGCGAGCGACAAGCGGCTTCGGAGAGCAGCCCGCCGGCCACCACCGAACCCGACTGGCAGTCTCCGTTCGACGAGGGATGGCAAGCCGCGCAAGCGTTGCACGGCCCGCTTGACCACGAACTCACCCAGGCCGGGTTGCCCAAACGCCAGCCTCTCGCGCATCTGGTGTCCGGTACCGACAGCCCTGCCCCGCCGACATCCGCGCCCACCGCTCCGGTCCGCACTCCGGACGCGGTGCGCGCTCGGTTGAGCAGGTACCAGCGTGGCCTACGAGTCGGGCGCCACGCCCGCATCGACCCAGATGACGTCGACCACATCGACGCAGACGCCGCTACCGCGGTGCAGCCAGTTTGGACCAATACCACGCAGCGACCATTCGAGCAGTGATCTTTCGAACGGTAACCCTTCGAGGAGAATTCGCAGTGACGACAGCAGTGCCTCATCACCCGGTCCAACCCAACCAGTTCGGCTGGCTAGTGGACAGTTTCGTGCAGCAGGTGCCCGGGGTGGCGCATGCTGTCGTGGTATCCGCCGACGGCCTGCTTCTGGTCGCATCCTCCGGATTGCCCCGAGACCGTGCTGACCAGCTCGCCGCGGTCACCTCAGGCTTGGTGAGCCTTACCCAGGGTGCGGCCCGCTGCTTCGAGGCGGGCGGCGTGGTGCAGACCGTGGTCGAGATGGAACGTGGCATCGTCTTGACCATGGCCATCAGCGATGGGTCCAGCCTCGCCGTGCTGGCCTCGCCGAGCTGCGACATCGGTCTGATCGGCTATGAGATGACGTTGCTCGTCGACCGGGCAGGCAAGCTACTGACTCCCGAGCTGCGGGCCCAGTTGCAGGGCACTGCGCGCCGGTAACCGTCAGTCCGGCAGCACTGTGTCCGGTAACACCGTGGTGGAGGTGATGCGGTGCAGCGGGAAGCGCCGCAGCTCGTCGCCTGAGCGGTCGAACCCCTCCAGCACACCGCCGCCCACACTCACCGGTCGCACGATCCGCTTGCGGGCCACGCCGTGGGAGTCCACGAAACCGATACAGACGTTGCTGCCAGCGTGGGCGGCGCCCTGCAGCAGCTCCAGCGTGTCACCGGTGGACGCTGCACCGTGGACGCTCGGGGTGGCCTGTGGCGTCGTAGCCGCAGCGTCTCCGGCCCGCACCGCTGTCACCAGCGCGGCAAGCTGCTCTGCCGAGGGAGTGGGTGGCACCGCGGCACGACGCGTCGCCTGGGGCCGGACCGTGGCCCGGCGAGCCCCCGCGCGGAGATCAACCACCTCCCCGTCGGCTCCCTCGGCTACCGGAGCGAAGCCGGCGCTGCGCACCTCGGCAAGCAGTGCGGCCAGCGATAGCGGGCTGATCAGCACGGTGGGGGCGATCCGGCGCAGCCCGCAGCGCGCGGCGACTGGATGCGCCAGGAGTTCGGTGAGCAACACCGCATCGTCGCAGCGGAGGAACGCAGTAGCGGTGCCACCGCGCAACCGCCCATGCCGCCGCGCCACGTCGTCGATGAGGTAACTCAGTGACTGCGGCACCGGCGTCGCAGACCGGGCTCGGAACAGCTCATGCAGGTCGGCGGCGCTGCGCCCGGCGTCCAGCGCGCGGCGCACGGTGTCCTCGGTGATCCGGTAGACGGTCGCGCCACCGGCTGACTCCACGTCGGCCACCAACCCGATCTCCCTGGCCAACTCGGATTCCAGCGGCCCGGGCGCCACTACGGTGCGGTCGGCCTGGACGACCACTTGGCTCACCGGCTCGGGCAGCGCGGCAGTGAGGACGGCCGTGGCGGTGGCCGGTCCATCGCGCAGCAACGCCCGGCCCGGGGACGACAGCGCGCCCAGTGCGAGCACGCCCAGTGCGGTCGCCTCGTGAATGGTCCAGGCGACCACCTCGTCGCGTAGCCGGCCATCCCGGCGTGGCGCCCGCCAGGCCAGTACGGCAGCGAGATCCTCGGCTCGCTGGATACCGCTACCGGCGGGCAGCTCGGCGACCGCCTCCAGGATGCGGCGCCGCTGTTCCGGGGCACGTGGCCGGCGCAGGTCCGCGGACAGTGCGGCCAGCGGCCGGTCTTTGTCGTCGCGGGTACCGGTCAATCCTGGCAGCCGGGGCAGATCGAGCCACGCGGGCGCCAGCATGGCCCAGCGTCGCTGCGGTGGCGCAGCAAGCCACGGATCAGCGGCGAAGGTAGGTAACCACAGCCCCTCGTCAGTGGAGGTGATCAGTCCGGCAGCGGCGGCGATCTCGGCGAGCAGCGCCACTGTCGCGTCGTCGACGTCCAGCAGACGAGCTGTTCGCCGTAGGTCCCTGGCGCCCAGGCCGCCCGAGCGCAACACCGCGGGTGGTTCGGCCGACCATTCGGCGAGCAGCTTCTCGCTGTGGCGCACCAGATCAAGCACCGCACCCGCGGCCGTCGCGTCCACCAGTGACGGATCGAGCGGCCGCGTGGGCAACCCCGGCTCATCCAGCTCCACCGGGCCCAGCGGCTGGTCGCCGCGAAGCGCCAGGCCCACCTGCGCAGGCAACTCGACGGTGCCGGCGTCAATCCGGCGCAGCAGCCCGCGGGCCAGCAGGCGTTGCACCGGCGTACGGGCCCGGCCCAGCGGAAGCACCTCAGCGGCGTCCCGGGTGGCGCCGACCGGTGGCCCCGCGGCCAGCGCGCGCAGGATTGCCAGCTCGTCGTCGGCCAGCTCGGCGAGGACAGCATGAATCTGGGCGCCATCGATATCCGTGGCGGGCCGGCCCAGGCCACCAGGGTGCGGGCCAATGACCTGGCGTGCTGCCGGCACCACCGCGATCGCCGCATCGTCGCCCCAAGCCAGTGCGCGGCACCGCAACGCGTCCAGGGCATGCTGGATGCGTCCGGCGGCGATATCCCGACCGAGCAAATGCTCGATGTCCCGGCGCTGTACCGGTGCGGTGTCGGCGCCGGCTACCACCAGTGCGGACAGCACTGTCAGCGTGAACCGGTCAAGGTCCTCGCAGGCCCGGGCGACCGATGCCTGAATTCCGGCTCGGGTGGCCAGCACCGTCGAATCGGCCGGCACGGGCACGGCGAGGTCCGGGCGGGCGCCCAGTAGCGCGGCCAGTGCGTCGTCGTCGCGAGAACGTAGCCAGTCAGCAAGTGCGGTGCTGGGCATCGGATCCCAGGGTAGCGAGAGGTCTGGTGACGCGGTCGCCTGGCGCCCCTGCGCTGAGCCCGCGAGAAGTGGGCACACTGGAGGTCCACCTGGGGCACACTGGTACCACACCGAGTGAGGAGTAGCTGTGGCCAAGCGTACCGACCGTATCGATCCGACCTGGCCGAGCTGGTCGGAAAAGGACCACCCGGTCAGCGAACTCGCGGCGCCGATCCAGGGCGCGCTGTCCCCATTCGGTGAAGTGGCCTTCCCGCTGCCGGCGGATGAACTGCCTTACGAGCACCCGCATACTGAGATCAACCGGAGCGACGCGGAGTAGCTGGGCCGCTACAGACCCCTTGTTTCCGGTCCGTTAGGGTGCGCGTCACCGCGCGGCCGGAACGTCGTTGAGCCGGGCGGGCTCGTCCCCATCGCGAGGGCGAAGTAAACGGTTTCGCCCGTCCGACACCACAAGAGGTCATGGCTCAACGTCCTGGATCGCTCCGCCTGCGCGATCGTCCGTATCTGATCGCGTGCGCGCTCGCCGGAGCACTCCTGGTGCTACTGGCGATCGTCGTGGTGGCTTTCGTGTTCCCATCCGGAGGCGACGGGAGCCGCAAGACCGTACCGGCGCCGCCCTCCGCGGCCGCACCGCCGGCAGTGATCCCGCCGGCGAAAGTTCCGGCTGATCTCGCGGCACTGCCGCTCAGCACGACCTACACCGCCGTCGAAGGGGCGCCGCTGGACTCCGGTGGGCTGGAGCCCACCGATGGCACCGTGGTTCACCCGCAGCGAGAGGTCGTGGTGTATGTCGCGCCCGGTGGCGACCCGATTGCCAGGATCCCTCCCCAGCAGCTGGGCGATACCTGGCTGCCGGTGATCGCTCAGCAACCTGGCTGGATGCAGGTGCTGTTGCCCTCTCGACCCAACAAGTCAACGGGCTGGATAACCGACGATGCACTCGATCAGGCGGTGACCCCGTATCTCATCCGGGTCCACCTTCGTTCACACAGCATGGAGCTGTTCAAGGGGGGTCAGCGCCTGGGTACGTGGACAGTCGGCATCGGTAAGAAGTCGGCTCCCACTCCGGTAGGGCGAACGTTCCTGCTCGGTTCGTTCACCGACACCAAGCAGCAATACTCGCCGGTGATCCTGCCGCTGGGCACCCACAGCCCAACCCTGGACAGCTTCGGCGGCGGCCCGGGAACCGTCGCGATCCATACCTGGCCTACGGCCGATGTGTTCGGCACCGGTTCCAGCGATGGCTGCATCCGGGTGCCACCGGAAGCACTCCACCAGTTGACCCGAGTTCCACTGGGGACGCTCGTGCTTATCGACGAGAACTGAACAAGTGAAAGGACAGCATGTGAACAGTAGGAAGCTCGCCGGCGCCAGTGCTGCCAGCGTCGGTGCTGTCACCGCCGTCGCGGCCCTGCTGCTGGGGACCCTGTCCGGCACCGCTGACGAAGACAAGAGGAAGACCGCCTCGGCGTTCGGAATCGCCGTAGACGGTTTGGTCGATATCGACCCGACCCCGTATGTCGAGGCGCCGCCCGACGAGCGTAAGGCACTCCTGGAGCTGCCGGGCCCGAACAAGGATGGCATCTACGTTGGTGTGCTCAAGGTCGAAGCTGAGCATTTCCGGTCCAAGGCGACAGCTCTCAAGGTGGACGTCCTCGGGCTCAAGCTGAAGGTCCTCGAGGCAAAGTGCGAGAACGGCCGTGGTGACTCCACCATCATCAGCACTGACGGCGACGGCGCCGGGTCGCCGTACAAGGGGGAGAAGCTGGATCTCTCACCGGTGATCCGCGTCGAGTTCAACCGGCAACATCGCAACCACGACAAGTTGACGGTCGATGCCGCAGTGATCTCGCTGCTGCCCGCCGATTCCAAGGCACGTGCCATCTCCAATAAGGATCTGTTGGATCTCAAGCGCTTCGCGCCCAACCTCAAGGTTCCGGACAACGTGAACGAGGTGAAATCCGAGGATCCGAAGGCTGGTGCGTCGGCATCAACGAAGCCCGGTTCGCCGGCATCGCCGCAGACTGGTGCTCCGGTCGCGCCGCAGCCTGGCGTAGCGCCGCAGCCTGGTGCCCCGAAGTCGTCGGAGTCTGGTGCCCCGAAGTCGTCGGAGTCTGGTGGGTCGAAGTCGTCGCAGCCTAGTGGTCCGGTGACCGTCGACGATCTGATGAAGAAGCTGACGCAACTCAACCCGAACCTTGCAGTCCCCAAGGGTGACGACGCGCTGCTGGAGATCGTGATCTCTTCAGCCAGCTGCAAGGAAGAACGCAAGAAGGAAGATCGTAAGGAAGAGGCGCCGGCTCCGAAGCCGGTCGAGGCGGACCTGCCGGTCACGCACTAACCTCGGTACCCGATGGAGGGGTCGGCACGCATAGCG
>JALZCN010000651.1 GCA_030863045.1 Actinomycetota bacterium
GAGTCGGCTGCAACAGCAGCTGTTTCACCGCAACCAGCCGCTGCAGCCGCTCGTCCATCGCTTGCCAGACGACACCCATGCCGCCACTGCCGATCCGGTCCAGCACCCGGTAGTGGCCGGCAATCAGCTGACCCCTGTCGATATGCGGTCACCCCTTCGGTTCTAGGGCTGCGTTGAGAGCATGGGCACCGGTATCCCCGACCGGAAATCAGGTTATCGCGCCGCGACCGGGTAGGCGCGCCGGCTTGCACCGGCCCGGCTTCGCCTCGGGCCGGGTCTGCGGGCACCATCGTGGTCACCATGACGCTCACCGAGGCACTGCCCGCCGACTGCGGACCCGACGAGCTGCTCGACACCTTTGTCACCTGGGTCTCGAGCCAGGGGTTGACCCTGTACCCGGCCCAGGAGGACGCGCTGATCGAGATCGTGTCGGGCTCGAACGTCATCCTGGCCACCCCTACCGGGTCCGGCAAGAGCCTGGTCGCGACCGGCGCGCAAGCGACCGCGCTGGGGCAGCGCAAGCGCAGCGTGTACACCGCCCCGATCAAGGCGCTGGTTTCGGAAAAGTTTTTCACCGCATGCGGCATCTTCGGTGCCGACCAGGTCGGGATGCTGACCGGCGACTCCAGCGTCAACGCGGAGGCACCGATCATCTGCTGCACCGCCGAGGTGCTGGCCAACATGGCATTGCGTAGTGGGCCGGACCTCGACATCGGCCTGGTCGTGATGGACGAGTTCCACTTCTACGCGGACCCGGATCGAGGCTGGGCCTGGCAGGTGCCGCTGCTGGAGCTGCCACAGGCCCAGTTCCTGCTGATGTCCGCGACGCTGGGTGATGTCACCCGCTTCGAGCAGGATCTGACCCGGCGCACCGGCCGCCCCACCGCGGTGGTCCGCTCCGCGCAGCGGCCGATCCCGCTGCATTTCCGGTACGCGACGACGCCGTTGCATGAAACGCTGGAAGAACTGCTAGCCACGAAGGCGGCGCCGGTCTACGTGGTGCACTTCACCCAGGCCTCTGCCGTCGAGCGGGCACAGGCGCTGACCAGCATCAACGTCTGCAGCCGCGCGGAGAAGGACGCGATCACCGAGCTGATAGGTGGGTTCCGGTTCAGCGCCGGTTTCGGGCGGACCCTGTCCCGGTTGGTGCGCCACGGGATCGGCGTACACCACGCGGGGATGCTGCCGCGGTACCGCCGGCTCGTCGAGCGGCTCGCCCAGGCCGGCCTACTAAAGATCATCTGTGGCACCGACACCCTCGGCGTCGGGATCAACGTGCCGATCCGCACGGTGCTGCTCACCGCCCTGAGCAAGTACGACGGGACCCGCACCCGCCACCTCACCGCTCGGGAGTTCCACCAGATCGCCGGCCGGGCCGGCCGGGCTGGCTACGACACGGCCGGCACCGTTGTGGTGCAGGCCCCTGAGCACGTGGTGGACAACGTCAAGGCGGTCGCAAAGGCGGGTGACGATCCCCGCAAGCTCCGCAGGATTGTGCGCAAAAAACCTACCGAGGGCTCGGTGTCCTGGAGTGAACGCACCTTCGACCGGCTGATCGCGGCCGAACCGGAACCGCTGACGTCAAGCTTTGTGGTCAGCCACGCGATGCTGCTCAACGTCGCCAGCCGCCCCGGCGACGCGTTCGCAGCAATGCGCCACCTGCTCACCGACAACCACGAGGACCGCGCCGCGCAACGCCGGCACATCCGGGCGGCCATCGCGATGTACCGCGCGTTGCTGGCTGCCGGCGTCGTCGAGCGGTTGGCAATGCCAGATGCCCACGGCCGCACCGTGCGCGTCACTGGCGACCTGCAGCTCGACTTTGCGCTCAACCAGGCGCTGTCCCCTTTCGCGTTGGCCGCGATCGAGCTGCTCGACCCCGAGTCGGTGGACTACCCGCTGGACGTGTTGTCGGTGCTCGAGGCCACCTTGGACGATCCCCGCCAGGTACTGGGTGCGCAACTGTCCAAGGCCAAGGGAGAAGCAGTGGCCGCGATGAAAGCCGAGGGTATCGAGTACGAGGAGCGGATGCGGCTGCTCGACGACGTCAGCTACCCGATGCCGTTGGCCGGCCTGCTCGACGCAGCGTTCGAAACATACCGGCGGGGTCACCCATGGGTGGCCGATCACCGGCTGTCCCCGAAGTCGGTGGCGCGCGACCTCGCCGAGCGGGCGATGACCTTCACCGAGTACGTCGGGTTCTACGGCCTGGCCCGCTCCGAAGGCTTGGTGCTGCGCTACCTGGCCGACGCGTACCAAGCGTTGCGCCGCACAGTGCCTGCGGACGCCAAAACCGACGCGCTGCGGGATCTCGAGGAGTGGCTCGGCGAACTGGTCCGCCAGGTCGACTCCAGCCTGCTGGACGAGTGGGAGAAGCTACGTGATCCGCTAGCCCAGGACGCAGTACCGGCGCCAGTCGACCAGCCACCTCCACCGGTGACAGCCAACGCCCGGGCCTTTCGGGTGCTCGTGCGCAATGCGTTGTTCCGCCGGGTGGAGCTGGCCGCTCGCCGGCGATGGAACGAGCTGGGTGAGCTTGACGGTGACCTTCGCAATGGGGACGCCGGATGGGATGCGGAGGCCTGGCGACAAGCCGTGGAGCCGTACTTCGACGACCATGACGAGATCGGTACCGGTGCTGACGCCCGCGGCCCGCACCTGCTGATCATCGACCAACAGCCCGGCCGGTGGGTGGTGCGACAAATCCTGGATGATCCGGCAGGGCACCACGACTGGGCGATCAATGCCGAGATCGACCTGGCAGCCTCCGACGAAGCTGGGACGGCGGTCGTAAGGGTCACCACGGTCGGCCGGCTCTGACCCGACCTGCGGGGTCGTTAGAGTCGCTGCAGGCCGGCGAGCACCCGCCGCATCAGCTCGATGTCCGGTGCGGCGTCAGCAGAACCTACCGTGCGATGCACCACGACGCTGCCCGCCTCGGCCATGTCCCCCAACATCACTCGGACCACCCCAAGGGGCATCGACAGCAGGGCGGCCAGCTCTGCGACCGAGTGCGGAGTGGCGCAGAGCTCGAGGATGGTGCGGTGCTCTGGAGAAGCCGCTGGGTCGGCCGCCCGACCGGTAGCCGAGACCAGGGTCTCGACTGACAGTTCGATGCGCGACGCGGTCCGCCCCCCGGTCCAGTAGTAGGGGCGCACCAGGTCGGAGGTCTCCTTGGCGGCGTCCCTACCAGCTGCTGTCCATTCCTCCTCGCTGGCCCGCTCGGTCCCGTTGGCCTGCTCGGAGCCGCGAACACTGCGGGACTCCGATACCGGCGGTGCGGTCGCCGGCCGCGAGACAGCCTGCTGCGCCTGTGGTTCCCGCGCTGCCGGCTCGTGACCCCGCTGCTCGCTGTCCTGCTGCTCAACCTCTTGATCGTGGTCTTGCCTTTGTCGCCAACGGTCCAGGACGCTCGGGAACCGGGCGCCGGTCTGGCCGACGGGCGTCTCGCCGTCGCGGTGCTGGGGAGCAACGTCGGAGCTGTCATCCTCGGGCAAGTTCGTCGCGGCACGGCGGCGACGGCCGGCAGTGCCTCCGAACCGGGCCCCGGTCTGGCCGACCACGGGGCCGTCGGCGGGGTGAGGTCCCCGCGTTGGGTGATCTGTGGCCACGGCGCAGCAGATTAGGCCGCCAGTGTCAAGAGCTACAACGGGGGGTGTTCGCGGCGTTACTTGCCGTCAGTGGTAAGGGCGCGAAAGCGCCAGCGCGCTGTTCAGGACGGCTCGTTGCCTGGCTTCCATTTGATACCGCATCCCAAGCTCGGCATCTGCGGTTCCGGTACCGGCTTGCCGGCCAGGACCAGGTCCAGGGCCTCCCGCAACGCCCTGCCGGTCACCGGTGCGTCGTTGCGGGGGCGGGACTCATCAAACTCGCCCCGATAGACCAGCCGGCGTTCGGCGTCGTAGAGAAAGAAGTCCGGGGTGCACGCCGCACGGTAGGCCAGCGCGACCTCCTGGGTGTCGTCGAGCAGGTATGGGAACGTGAAGCCGGCGCGGCGGACCTGCTCGGTGAGTCCGTCAGGACCGTCGTCGGGATAGTTCTCAATATCGTTACTGCAAATGGCCACTGCGACCACCTCCCGCGCGTACTCGGCAACCAGGGAGCCGAGCGCGCGTTCGATGTGCCGGACATAAGGACAGTGGTTGGACAGGAACATCACCAGCAACGGCCGATCGGGGTCGAGGCTGTCAGAGGGCACGACCTTACCGTCGACAGACGGTAGGGAGAATGGTGGAGCGGGGGTACCGAGCGGGACCATGAATGAACTTACTGCCATGGTCATGAAGTCTTCCATCAGCGAAGACGCCCGGCCACGTGGAGGCAGTGTCCTGGTCGGACCGTGAGGCGCCGCTAGGTTGGCCGACTGTGGAGCTCTATGAGGTGATGCGCACGACGCCGGCGACCAGAGCGTTCACCGGCGAAGCCGTGTCGGACGCTGTACTGCACCGCATCCTGGACCATGCCCGGTTCGCACCCAGCGGGGGCAATCGGCAGGGATGGCACGTCGTCGTGCTGCGCGATCCCCAGATTCGGCGCCGGATACGGGAGCTTTACCGCCTGGGTTGGCGCGAGTACATGGCGCATGTCGACGCAGGCCTGGTGCCGTTCGCGCCACGCGAGCACGGCCGCTGGACTGGTCCTGCGGTCGATCTCAAGGCGGCCCGCGAGCGGCCGAGCCCCAATGACTTTGCTGACACCCTGGACACGGTCCCGGCGCTGCTGCTGCTTATCGCCCATCTCGGTTCGCTGGCGTGCGTGGACAACGGGCTGAACCGCCAGAGCATCGTGGGTGGCGGGTCGATCTACCCCTTCGCGCACAACATCCTGTTGGCAGCTCGCAACGAGGGCCTTGGGGGCGTGCTGACATCGGTGTTGGCCCGGCAGGAGCCAGCTGTGCAAGAGCTGATCGGCATTCCTGACGACCACGCGGTCGCAGGACTGATCGCGCTGGGATATCCGGTGCAGACAATTCGAAAGCTCCGCCGCCGGCCCGTCGAACAGTTCACCACCGTGGACCGGTTCGACGGGCCTGGCTTCACACCTTGATGTACTGGCTAGGACTCGCCTCCACCCTGGAGCTTGCGCACCACGCCGTCGATCTGATCGTGGTACTTACCTCCGGTGGCTTGGTCGACGAGGCCAGCGGCCTGATTTGCAATCTTGCCGACTGCCTCAGGGTTGGCTTTGGCGTACCGGCGAGCGGCCTCGACGGCCCCCGCCAGGACAATGAGCTTCCCGAGCTTCCCCAGCATGGTGTTCCTCCTTCGGCGGACCAACCCAATCCCCACTCGATCACCGCGAGGTGGCGAGGATACCGTGCACGATCATGGCTTGGTGAACTGCCGCAGGAAGCAGTTAAAAACCCATCGCCTGGGCGCGGCGCTTCACCTCGCGACCCCGGTCGGTTCGCAGCGCGCCGATGGGAGTACCGGGTAGCGAATCCTCCGCAGTGAACAGCCAGCGTAGGATTTCCTCAGCAGAATAGCCGGCATCGCGCAGCAGGGTGATCGTGCCCGGCAGGCCCTTGACGACCACATCACCGCTGAGAAACTCCGCGGGCACCACCGCCACGCCGTGGCGGCGCACTCCCAGCAACTGCCCGTCGCGCAGCATTTGGTGTACCCGGGTTACCGGCACTCCGAGCCGTTGCGCGACATCGGGTAGCGGCAACACCACCACCTCGGGATCGAGCACGTCCGGGGCGATCGGGATGTCGCTCACAGTCGTCACCATGCCATACCAGCCAGTCGACGCCTTCCGCCGTTCGGGGACGGCGCCGGTTCTCCTACGATGCTTGGACTGTGGAACGGCAGGGGCCTGATCACGACGGGAACCTGGTCGGCACCCTGCTGGAGGGGCGCTACCGGGTTGGTCCGGTACTGGCCCGCGGTGGCATGTCCATCGTCTACCGCGGCACGGACACCCGCCTGGAGCGCCCCGTCGCCATCAAGGTGATGGCCCCGCGATTCGCCGCCGACCCGATCTTCCTGCAGCGGTTCGAGCGGGAAGCTCGTGCCGCCGCGCGGCTGCACCATCCCGGAATCGTGGGGGTCCATGACCAAGGCGTCGAGGCCTCCCCCGCCGGTAACTACGTGTTCCTGGTGATGGAACTGGTGGACGGCGGAACCTTACGGGACTTGCTGCGCCAGCACGGCAGGCTGTCCGTGCCACTGGCGCTTTCGGTGGCCGACATGGTTCTCTCGGCTCTGGCCGCGGCGCACCGCGAAGGCCTGGTACATCGCGACATCAAGCCGGAGAATGTCCTCATCGGCCCCCGCGGTGTGGTGAAGGTGGCCGACTTCGGGCTGGTCCGAGCGGCTGCCGAAGCTGGCAGCAACACCGGGGACGTCATCCTCGGCACAGTGGCCTACCTTGCGCCTGAGCAGGTCGCGACTGGGGCCGCCGACGCACGTAGCGATGTCTACGCCACCGGAGTGCTGCTGTTCGAGATGCTGACCGGGACACCGCCATACGCTGGCGAGACCGCGCTCTCAGTGGCCTATCGCCACGTCAACGATGACATGCCGGCCCCCAGCACCACGGGTGCCGCAGTGCCCGGACCGCTGGACGACCTGATCGTGCGAGCCACCCGTCGCGACCCGACGGTGCGGCCGGTGGACGCTGCGGCGTTCCTCCGCATGTTGCAGGCGGTGCGGACCGATTTGGGGATTGATCCAGTGCCGGTTCCCGTGCCCGCGGGCCCGGCTGGGTTGGTGGGCGCCACCGCAGTCGCCCCTCCCGACCACGGACCGCGGGGGACCCGGGCCCTGACTCGGGCCACCATGATGGGGGACGGAACCGCGGTTGCCCCGCAACCCATCAAGTTAGACCCCGATGCGGACCCGTACTTACGCGAGCGCGTTCGCAACCGGCGCGCCTTCGTCGCCTGGCTGGCGATCGTGCTTATGCTCGCGAGTGCACTCGGGGTGGGCGC
>JALZCN010000653.1 GCA_030863045.1 Actinomycetota bacterium
GTCCTCGACACCCTGGTGTACTTGCGGCACTGCACCGACGTCTGGTTCGAAATCACCACGCTACTCATCCCTGAGCACAATGACTCTGACACGGAGATCGACGCGGAATGCGCCTGGATCGCCCGTCACCTTGGTACCGACGTGCCTTTACACTTCACTGCCTTCCACCCCGACTTCAAGATGCGCGACGTGCCCCCGACTCCCCCAGCCACGCTCATCCGGGCCCGCCAAATCGCCCAGCAACACGGGCTGCGCTTCGTCTACACCGGCAACGTTCACGACCCCGACGGCGGACGCACCACCTGCCCCGGTTGCGGCGCAGCCGTCATCGACCGAGACTGGTACGCCATCCGCCGCTACGAGCTCACCAACGACGGCCGGTGCACACGCTGCGGCAGCACGACTCCCGGCCTGTTCGACGGACCCGCCGGTCGCTGGGGCACTCGCCGGCTACCGGTGTCACTCGCTGCGCTCTAAGGTGAGCTGAGCTTCTACCCGGCTGCCGCCAACGACCATTTCACCCAGCACATCCGGTGGCACGCAGGGCGGTCATACGCCAGCGTCGTAGGTTCCAAACATACGAACAACTACTTGCGGCGTGCTGTTAGCGTGCTATTCGCCCGGTAAACCACGGTCCATAGCGGGCCACCGTGACTTAGTCCGCTGCACATCGGGGTCCTGGCCATGCACTGGGCCGGCCGTCACCCCACCGCGGTGATGCGTTGCTGGTCGAGAGTGTCCACCGGGCTCAGCCTAGGTCGGGGGTGTCGAAGGTGTTGCAGCTTGTTGGGTCCCCGGCCTGATATCCGGTGAGGTACCACTTCTGGCGCTGCTCGGAGGTGCCGTGGGTGAACTGGCTCTCGTTGACCCGGCCACCGCCGAGCTCGGATTGAATGAAGTCGTCGCCAATGCGAGCGGCGGTGTCAAGTGCTGCACCGACGTCCGCGTCGGTCACGTTAGTGATCAGCGGCCGACCGGACGATCCCGGGGTGGTGCTCGCGTTCTTCGCCCAAACTCCGGCGTAGCAGTCGGCCTGCAGCTCAAGCCGCACCGAGCCGGACCTCGGTCCGGAGTCGCCCGGTTGAACCCGATGTGATGTGCCGAGCAGGTTCTGCACGTGGTGGCCGTACTCGTGCGCGATCACGTACGCCCGGGCGAATGGCCCGCCCCTCGCGCCGAAGCGCTGTTCAAGCTCTCCGAAGAAGCGCAAGTCGATGTAGCTTTCGCGGTCGGCAGGGCAGTAGAATGGACCGACGTCTGAACTCGCGCTGCCACAACCGCTGTTCACTCCACCGTTGAAGAAATTGATCCGAGGCTTGCGGTAAGTTTCGCCGGAGCGAGCGAAAGCGTCGGTCCAGTAGGCGTCGAGGGAATTAACGACGGCGACTACCTCACAATCGAGCGCGGTGTTCGCGTCCCGGCCGGACCGGCAGCTCTCGCTGATTTGCGTGTCGTTGACGCTTTGCCCCGCGCCGAGCTCAGGCAGGCCGTTAGGCAGCGGGCTGCCCGAGCCGCTGCCGAGCTGGGAGAGGAGCAAGTAAAGCAGCAGACCGATGATCCCGAGGCCACCACCACCCACCGCGACCCGGCCACCGATGCCACCAGCTCCGCGGCCGCGCTGGTCGTCGACTTGGGATGTGTCGAGCTCGGCGCCCTCATCAAACCGCACGCTGCCTCCTGCGATTTCCACCCGGTGCAGCACCGACATGCTCAATAAGGGTGACGAAATCCTCAAGGCGCACGCGAGGCGTCCGCGACCCTGGCTCCGGCCATGCCCAGCTGATCATACGCGAGCAAGCCAAACCCTGGCGCATCTTGAGGCGGCCCAACAGACGACATGCCAAGCGCCACACATCGCCATTAGCGACACCGTCGCGGCACCCTCAGCGTCATATTAAAGCGAGCAACTGGAGACATTTGGGACCACGCCACACGTCTTAAGGCGACGGACCACCCGCCCGTCGACCGCTTGAGCACACCGCGCCAGCACCGCGGCTGGCCACGGCAACGCCCCGCCTTCCAAGCTGGCCATGCGGGTTCCATTCCCGTCGCCCGCTCCGGCGCGGCCTTCTTCGTGGGCACCTGCTGTCGTCGATGTGGACATCGTTGGCCGGTGTTGGTGCTACATGAGTGCGAGGATCCGTTCGATGTGGGCTGGAGAAGGACTCGGCGGGCGCGTAGTCCGGACCCAGCAGCATTGTGAGGTGGGGTCCGCCGAGCACGAGATCGGTCGGCCAGATGGTGTTGTAGGCCCGACGTCGGGCAGCACCAGCCGGGCTGAACGTGGCCGCAAGATTGGTTCTTACCTAAGCTGCGCAGTCTGCGCATCCGCTCCCGGCGTTCCTCGCCGTATCGGCGAAGGCCTTGGACCAGTCTGACTCGGTGCGCAGGATGTCGGTACGGGATGAGTCCGCTAAGCGGATCGTGATGGATGCGTCTGAGTCGAAGGAAAAGGGCAAGGGCCAGGCCACCATGAAGGTGACGTCGACGATGGCGAGCTAGGGAGGTGGAACGCGTGTGAAGGTTGCTCAGGATATCCAGCTTTCCGGTGCTGCTGCCCAGTTTGGTAGGGGTATGGTTCAGGACGTCACGTGCGTGATCATGAAGAGTTTTGCCAAGTGCATTGCGGAGGATATTGGAGGCCCGCTCGTGGCGAGGCAGCCGTAAAACGCGATGCTGTTCCAGTGAAAGGTTCAGCATTGGCAGCAAGCGGCGATGACTGCGCTGAAAAGGTTCTTCGGTCGGCTTTTCGGTCGGGTGGATGCGTCATGATGTTCCTGTGAGCGATCTCCTAGCCGCGCTGGCAAATTGATTCGCCCGGAAACTAAGTAGGCAGCCGAGCTGGGGTCAGGGCACATGCTCTCAAGGGCCGTTTATCCGTTGGGTGCTCCAACTCGGCCCGCTTGCTTCTGGCCTGCTCGACCAGCTTGGCGACGCGACGGACTTTTCGGCCCACCTACCATGCGAGCAGAACATGCGAGCAGAACAACCACCAGGTCGCACTGCCCGGTGCCGTAATGGGGGGTCAACGGCCGGTCGCCAACGGCGTCGACCTTCCATGCCGCACCGTTGGTGCCATGGGTCGCGACGCCTCTCGTCGAGGATGCCCCAGGTACCAACGCCGGACTAGCGGCGATGACGGTTGTATACCGCCTTCCGGTACCCGATTTGGGGGCAGGTCCCGCGCCACATCACCTGTTGATCACCACCCGGTGATCAGTGCACCTCGTCCGTTGAATGGTGTCGATCCCGTACGAGCCGGACCTACGGCATGCGCCCGCGTGATCCGCAAGACACCAGATAATGCCGGCTTCGCCGGCCAAGCAAGCTAGTGCGCTGCGCTAAACGACACCGAAGAATGCAAGTCGGCGCGCAGCTGCACGGTGGTGCCGT
This sequence comes from Actinomycetota bacterium, assembly GCA_030863045.1. GTDB lineage: Bacteria > Actinomycetota > Actinomycetes > Mycobacteriales > Pseudonocardiaceae. Next base: position 3,394 of record JALZCN010000653.1, read on the forward strand.
GAGTGGTGGGGTGGATGTCTAGTTCCGTGGTCAAAGAGCGCATCATGGCCAGTCCACGACCGCGGTAGCCGGGTTTGGGTGGCGGTGGGCGCCAGCAGCCGTGGTCCCTGATGGTGATCAGCACTTGGTTGTGATCAACTCGGGCTTGCAGGTGCATCACCGGATGCGGATGGTGGGGCTGGTAGGCGTGGTCTACCGCGTTGGCCAGGGCTTCGTAGACGGCCAAGGCGAGGTCATCAACTAGTGCGGCGGGGGCACCGAGTGTCCGCAGCCACTCCTGGAAATCCGCACGCAGCTGGCGGGCGTGGCGGGGGTTGGCCTCAGCGGACAGCTCGAACCGCTCCCTGGCCGCTATGGGGTTTCTTCCGATCCCCGCCGAGGGCAGGACCGAAGCCGCGAGCGCAGAAGACATGACGTCACCCTCGTGATCTGTCATCGTGGTCGTGGAGGGAGTACCCAGTCAGAGGCATCTCACACCTGTCCAATCAGTGAGTGCTGCTCATCACCGCTGTGGCTCTTAAGCCACCGACAGGTACACAGACAGGTAAACACGGTTACGCAGTCAGCCGCCCTCACCGTTCCCGCGGCACATGCTGCTGTCGCTTGTGGTGGTGGTCTTCCGTGGGACGCGCGGTGACGTTAACTACGGGAATTGAGAGGAGTGCGCGCGCGATCGCGACACCGTAGTTGCCGTCGCTGCGGTTGGGATCGGTGATGCCGTGACGCGACACTGACCAGTCCAAGAGAGAGGCTGGAAACTGAGGGTACCGCTTGAGTGCGCTGTTTAGCTCCCCACTTCTGCGGTTAATACGTGATTTCGCAAGTGTTGAGGCGCCTGCTCAAGTGATCGACGCAAGAGCTCGCACTCCAGCGAAGGCGCGCGAGGGCATCGACCGACTTGTCCGACAACCCTATCGCGGGCTTCGGAGACCGTGGACTGATCACTTCGTCAGGTTGCGGTGATTATGCCGGCACGGGCATGACTGCGCTCAGCGGCTGATGGTCTAACAAAGCCACTTTGATTAGACCGTGGCCGCAGGGCGTGACAGCCACCATGGGCACGTTCATCCCCGCGGCGATGCGGTGGGCCTGGGCTCGGAAGTCGTCTACAACCTGCCCGGGCAGCATGCGCACCAGTAGCGTCACCGGTGGACCCGGATCCACCGACTGCACCTGCGGCGCCAGCAGGAGGGGTAACCTCGCGGCGGTAACGGTGTGGTGCGCAAGGTCGGTACCGTCCATTGTGTCGTTCCAAAGCCAGGCCACCTCGCTCGCCCACCGCGCCAGTTCATCAGCCTCCCGCCGGCGCTGCAGCCAGCGCGGTGTCCACCCGGAACGACGACGGCCCAGCAACTTGGCGTGCTGTCTGGCGAGCCTTGTACTCACACCGCTCGAAACGAGCGTCATGATGATTCCCTCCCTCATCTAGACGTCTACCGGAGTGCGCTGTTGTGCTCACTAAAGAATCCAGCAGATACTGTCGCCTCGGCAAAAAATTGTTGTTTGAGCCCGCTAACTAACACAGCTCAAGGCCGCCGATCCGGGAAGCAATTGAGCATGCCGGATACAGCCTGAGGTCAAGGTGACTTATTCACAGCCTGGGACACGGTATCAGCGAAACTGAATTGATCCCGCAGTCCG
>JALZCN010000546.1 GCA_030863045.1 Actinomycetota bacterium
GATACCAATGCGGGCCGCGTCCACTCCCTCATGGCTAATGAGTGCGTCGTAGGCTGCAACTACGTCCATCAGATGATCGCACGGAGCGAGAGTGTTCCAGTCACCATCGCTACGGCCATGGCCGCTCAGGTCGAAAGTCAAACAAACCGCGCCGAGTGCCGCCGCGGCGCGCTCGGCGCGCGGTGCGTACCCCGTCTGGTCGCTGCCCAAGCCGTGCACAAATAGCAACCCCGGTCCCGGTGCTGCACTTTCCGATGGAAGAAAGAGGCGCCCGGCTAGCCGGCGATTGTTGACAATTTCCACCTGCATCTCGCGTTCCACTCCTCTCCAGCCGTTCAACCGGCCACGGGGACGGCGAAGGCGTGGCCGGGCGGGTTATGACTTCCCGGTTACGGCCAGCGGGCCGCGCGCTGGCGCAACTGGGCGTGCATGCCGCCGTAGGCGGTGACCGGACTGGGTAGGTACTGCTTGGCCAGCTTGGCCACGAAGGTGTAGTTGGGGTCGCAGACGTTGCCGACCGGGGCGTCGGCGGCTTGGGCCACGAGTTGGTAGGTGTCGAGCAGCTCCAGGCCGGTCAGCTCGGCCAGCCAGGTAACGAGGTCGTGTTGGGCGATGCGATAGGCGTCTTCCAGCGGCCTCGCCGCCCCGATGCTCATGACGTGGGTGTCGGATTCCAAGCGCGGCCATGGCGTGTAGACGCCCTTTACCAGTTCCACCACCAGGACGGTGGTCATGGCAGCCTCGACGGCCACCCCGCAGACCTCGCCGCCGCCCTGGCGGGCGTGCCCGTCACCGATGGCGACCATCGCCCCCGGCACGTTGACTCCGAAGTAGGCCGTTACCCCCGCCCGAACTTCGGGAGTGTCGAGGTTGCCGCCGTGGGCGTCCGGCACGATGGTGGAGCGCACCTCGAACGCCGCCGGGGCCACCCCAATGGTTCCGTGCATCGGTTCCAGTGGCAGCTGCACCGTGTGATCGGAGCGGCGGGCGTGGTAGCGAACGATGCCGGCCGCCGCGTCCAGGTCGTATAGCCACACCCGTTCCTCCAGCGGCGGCTGCAAGGTGGCGGTGGTGTGCGTTGAGGTCAGCGCTCCAAAGTGCGGGAACGTCGCCGACACCCCCCAGTCCCGCGCCGGAGTGATGGACACAACATGGACCGCCACCGTGTCGCCCGGCTGCGCGCCCTCAACGTAGAAAGGTCCTGTCACCGGGTTGACGAACGGCAGCTTGCACACCACCGACGGCCGGTCGTCCACCGTCCGTACCAGCCCGCTGAAACAGTCTTCGGTGCCCACCTCCAGGAGCTGGCCGGGCTGGATGCGGGCGAGCGGGTCGCGCCCGCCGAATGTGTAACACAGTTGTTCCGGTGTGGGCTGCAAGGACAGCGCCTCATCGGTCATAGCCGCGCTTCCTTCACTGCCCGCCACGGCGTTGTTGGGTTGACGGAAAGCGGGCACAGCTGATCGGCTGGTGCCCTCGAATAGATGGCAAGGGAAAGTTCGGCGAAAACTGCCGGGCTTCATGATATGGCATGCGGCAGGTAGCAACTCCTCGAGCATCCGCAGGGTAGGCAGGTGCCCGGTCGGTGCTCACCTCGCTTGGGCGTGGTGCTCGATGAGCTATGCCGGCGACTTCCCTCAATTCACCTCACCGCGTTGGTGATCGCCCTGCGCTGGAGGAGGTGCAGGTCCGCGTCCGCGAACGCCCACTCGATGTCGCTCGGCGTCTGAAATGCCCTTTCGCAGCGGCAGGCCAGGGAGTGCAGGCGCGCGAGCCAACGGTCGTCGAGGCAGAGCACCTCGACCAGATGCGCCGCCACCGGCTCGGCGGCGGGGAGAGCGTCGGGGCGTGCGCGGATTGCGACGTGTTTTCGTCCAGGGCTGCGCTCGAGCACCTCGCCCGCCCGGCTCAAGCGGTAGCGGTCCGGCGTCACCAAGCCCTACACGACCGCCTCACCGAGTCCCCAGGTCGCCTCGATCACCCGCTCATCGGCGCCGGTCACCGGGTGGCGGGTGAATAGCACCCCCGAGACCTGGGGATCGAGGAGGCGCTGGACGACGACGCCCATCTTCGGGTCGCCCTCGATGCCGAGCTTGTGCCGGTAGGCCAGCGCCGAAACCGAGCGTCCGGAGCGCCAGACGGCCGCGACGGCCGCCACGAGCTCGTCAAGCGATCTCACGTTGAGCCGGGTCAGATGCTGACCCGCGAAACTCGCCGCGGCGGAGTCCTCCCCGACGCAGGACGAGCGGACGGCGAGCGGGCCGGGAAGGGAGTCACGGACCAATCGGAGCTCGCTAGCCGCGGCGCACTCGCCGCTCGCGGCAGCCGCCACCAGCGTCGCCGGCAGCGCCACCCCGTCC
>JALZCN010000557.1 GCA_030863045.1 Actinomycetota bacterium
GTAATCCATCGGGTGTCCGTACGGCACGCTGACGGAGCTGGTGGTCCAAGTAGTCGAAGAAAAGCTCGGTAATGCGCTCTTCGGTCCCATCCGGACGCCGAATCGTCACAACACCGTCGGCAGTGCTGGACGTGATGTACTCGGTGAGAGGTCCCGAGCCGTCGCCCATGAACGAGAATCGGGACAAGCCGTCGAGCACAGCGCTGCTATCCAACCAGAAGCTGTATGGATGGGTGGAAAAAAGCTCGCGGTATGTGATCTCCGGGTCCGGCAACACCGGGAGCTGTCGAACGTGGACTTGATAAGGCGTGGCCTCCGCCGGCGTCGGCTGGACGATTGTACTCGATCCGCATCGGCGAACGGTCGGCCCAAGTCCGTGCGCCATGACGAGGTCTCGGAAGTTGGCGAGCAGTTCTCGTCCATGCGCGCTACTGATCGACTCTGGGTGAAACTGCACACCCCAGATCGGCTGCATTCGGTGTCGTAGTGCCATAATGATCCCGTCCTCGGTCCACGCAACCGCTCCCAGCGTGTCGGGTAACTTCGTGGCGACCAACGAGTGGTAACGCACCGCCGGAAAGGGACAGGGTAGCCCAGCCAATATTCCGACACCTGTATGGTAAATCTGAGATACACGTCCGTGCATCGGCTGCGGTGCGTGATCCACTGCCCCACCGAAAAGGTGACAGATGCCCTGGTGGCCCAGGCAAACCCCCAGAACCGGCAGCCCACTGTCACGAATCGCACAGGCGCTCACCCCGAAGTCCCGCGTTCGGTCGGGCCTGCCGGGACCCGGCGAGATCACCACACTGTTGAACTCAGCCACCGGCACCTGCGACCACTCGGCGTCATTGCGCACTACTACCGGCGATACTCCATTCACCTCGCCGAGTAATTGGTAAAGGTTGTAGGTGAAGGAGTCATAATTATCGATCAGAAGCGTTCGCATCGTGAGGTCCATTTTCCCCAGACGGTGCTCGCAACCTCTGCGACCGCCCGCGCCGTTGCTTGTGGAGCGACATCCCACCACATGGATGCACGGGAGAGCGCGAGGTCAGACACCGCGGGCTGCGATGGGTAGGCACGGTTGTCGAGCGGCTTCGCCGACCTCTGCAGCCGCCCCCGCCGCGGGTTGGTAGGAGAAACTGCAGCTGCGCGGGGGTGGCAGTACTTGAAACGACCAAACCTAGGCGGTGCTGGGGATCTCGTGGTGACGCAGCGACGCGTATGTCATCGCATCCAGCAACGCCAGCCAGGAGGCCTCCACTACATTGCCGTGCACGCCGACTGTGGTCCAGGACTCTGTCCCGTCGCTGGTGTCCACCAGCACCCGGGTCACCGCATCAGTCCCATGCGTGCCGGTCAGGATCCGGACCTTGTAGTCGGACAGCTCGACGGTCTCCAGCCACGGTACGTGGGCGCCCAACGCCTGGCGCAACGCGGCGTCAAGCGCGTTGATCGGCCCGTTGCCCTCCGCTGTGGCGATCACCCGCTCCCCCGCCACATGCATCTTCACCGTCGCCTGCGCGACTACCTCACCATCAGCCTGGTGGTCGACCACCACCCGGTAGGACTCCAGCTGAAACGGTGGCGCAGGCGGCACTTCGTCGACCTCGTGACGCACCAGCAGCTCGAAAGACGCGTCAGCGGCCTCGAACGACCAGCCCTGGGACTCGAGCTCCTTGACCCGAGCGGTGACCACGCCCACCTCAGCTGAGCGGCCGGCCAGATCCAGTCCGAGCTCGGCTCCCTTGAGCTCGATACTGGCCCGGCCGGCCATCTCAGTCACCAGCACGCGCTGCGAGTTACCGACCACCGCGGGGTCGAGGTGGTTGTACAACTCCGGATCGACCTTGATCGCACTCGCGTGCAGCCCCGCCTTGTGAGCGAAGGCCGACCTCCCGACGTAGGCCTGGTGGGGGTCGGGAGCGAGGTTGGCGATCTCCGCCAGCGCGTGCGAGGTGCGGGTCAACTCGGCCATCCCATGTTCCGGGAGGGCGGGTATCCCCAGCTTGGTGGCGAGATTGGCGGCGACGGCAAACAGGTCCGCATTGCCGGTCCGCTCGCCGTAGCCGTTTGCGGTGCACTGCACGTGAGAGGCCCCGGCCTGCACCGCGGCGACCGAGTTGGCCACCGCGCAGGCGGTGTCATCCTGGCAATGGATTCCTACCCGGAAACCCGTGCGGGCCACCACCTCGGCAACGGTCTCCGCGAGCTGCAGCGGCAGCTGCCCACCGTTGGTGTCGCAGAGCACCGCGACATCGGCGCCTGCGGTGACACCCGCCTCGAGCACCCGCAGCGCGCAGTCTGCATCGAAGGCGTAGCCGTCGAAGAAGTGCTCAGCATCGAGGAACACCCGCCGACCCTCGCCGACCAGCAGTGCGACGGTGTCTTCGACCATCGCGCACGCCTGCGCGACATCCACCCGCAGGGCCCGTTCCACGTGCCGCCGGTCGGACTTGGCAACGACGGTCACCACCGGAGCCTGCGATGCCAGCAGGGCTTGCACCTGGGGATCCTCAGTAGCCGTCAGCCCGGCACGGCGGGTTGAGCCGAAAGCCACCAGCACAGCATGGTGAAGCTTCAGCTCGCCCGCGGTAGCCCGAGCGAAGAACTCGGTGTCCTTCGGCATCGCGCCGGGCCAGCCGCCTTCGATGAAGCCAACTCCCAGCGTGTCCAACAGCCGGGCGACGGCGAGCTTGTCGGCCACCGAGTAGGAGATGCCCTCCCGCTGGGCACCGTCGCGCAGCGTGGTGTCGTAAAGGTGGAAGTCATCACCGAGCGGGGTGCCGGCGGGGGTCGTGCGGGACATCGGCAAGTGCTCCTGTGTCAGGATCGGGCAACAAAAAAGACCTCCCGCGGGTGCGAGAGGTCTGCGCGTCGGGCGATGGTGCTGTTACCCGACGCGCTCAGCGATAATGCGTACCGTGTGGCTGGCCACGAGCGCAGTGTGACACACCGCACGCCGCAGCGCGACCCTGGGTCACCCTCGGCGGGGCCCCTCGCTTGAGCGACACGCCCTGATCTCCGTCAGCTGCATAGTCTCGACAGCGATCTCGGCCGCTCGCTACCTTGAGAACATGGGTGACGTCGTCGATGACAAGGAGCACATCCGCTGCACGACCGACCTGTCGAACGCAGTGTGGCAGCGCGCGGCGGGCTCGGCGAAGGTGCCGGGGCCGCACTTGGAGATCGCGTTCGTGCAGGACGGCTACGTAGCAATGCGCAGCTCCGAGCATCCCGTGGACGACCAGACCCTGATCTTCACGCCGTCGGAGTGGGAAGCGTTCGTGCTCGGCGCCAAGGACGGCGAATTCGACGTGATGTGACTCGAGCCCGTGCCTTCAGTCGCCCATTTCTGGGCAGATTAGAGGCCGGCGCGCTCGACGCGCTGGCTTGACGAGACCAGCGCGGCCAGGCGGTCACCAATGGCGTGGGT
>JALZCN010000560.1 GCA_030863045.1 Actinomycetota bacterium
GATCCGCGCCGGACAGTCACGTGGCTGTGCGGGTCCTCTCCCGCGACACGGCGTGCCTTGAGGGCGGCGCGGATGCGCGCCGGCCAGCCGGCGAGGCTCGCGCAGGTGCTGCGCGGTGATGGTGCCCGTTTCAGTCGTCGTCAGATGGGTTCTCGACGATCGCTGTGCGAGGTACTAGTTCAGTTCAGTCAGTGGGCTGCCGCAACGCGGGCATTCGCCGCGCTGAATCCGATGGCCGAACTAAGCACCGTGAAGGACGACGCACCGACGAAGCACGCCGTCAGTGTTACCTGGTTCCGGCAGTGTTACCTGGTTCCGGCGCAATCCCGCCGGGAGCACCATGTTCGTCATCCCAGCTACTACCGATCGTGCAGGGCCCAACCGGTCACCGAGCACAGCGATTGCGGCGCCACCCAGGAATGACGCCCATACCGGGGTGCTACCGGTCGATCGCTCGGTGATGGCTGTCACTCCCCGATGTCGTATGCGTGGCATAAACGGTGACCTCAGCGGCCTTGACCACGAAGCGCACTCCCGCACCGGTATGTAGCCCGAGCTCCACGACGGCGGCCGGCGTGATATCGGCAGCCAGCCCGCCCGCACCACGCACCCGGACCAATGTGCCGTTGGGCTCCAAAGCTGCGACGCGGTCGTGGATCACATTGCGCGGGCTGCCCTTGGGCGGATCCACGTACACCGCCACCGCAGCAGGGGTGAACACCGCGACCGCCGCAGTGCCCGGGGCCGTGGATTCGAGCTGTCCGGCCCACTCAGTGCTGTCGTCGGCCCGCAGTCCCTTTGCCGTGGCGGTGCCGGCTACCAGGTTCAGTCCAGCCAGCCGCGCGGCGAAGGCGCTGCGGGGCCGGGTGAGCACCTCACGAGTCGGGCCCTGCTCCACGACACGGCCACCGTCGAGCACCACTACCCGGTCGGCGAGCACCAGCGCGTCGATCACCTGATGTGTCACGATGACGGCGAGCCGGCCGGCCAGCACGGTTTGCAACAGCGACCGCAACGCGGGCGCGAACTCCACGTCCACTGCAGACAGTGGCTCGTCCAGCAATAGCAGGTCGGGGTCTGAAGCCAACGCTCGGGCCAGTGCGATGCGCTGGGCCTGCCCGCCGGATAATCGACGAGGCCGCCGTCGAGCGAACTGTGCGGCATCCACTTCGGTGAGCCGGCGCAGCGCCGTCTCCTGGGCCTGCGGCCTACGCATACCGGCCGAGCGCGGCCCAAACGCCACGTTGTCCAGCACCGACAGATGCGGGAACAGCAGCGGCTCCTGGGCCAGCAGTCCAACGCGTCTACGATGCGGTGCCAGCTGCACCCCCGCAGCGGTGTCGGTCAGCACCCGACCATCGAGGACGATACGTCCGGTGTCTGGGCGCAGATGGCCAGCGACCGTGGCGAGCAGGGTGGACTTCCCAGAACCGTTGCGTCCCAGTACCGCGACCACCTCGCCAGGCCCCACCTGCATTGTCGCGTCCAGGGCGAAATCGCCGCGGCGCACCGCGACCTCGATGTCCAGTCCCGCAGTCATCCCAAACCCTCAGCAGAGCGGGGTCGGGCCACCGCGATCACCACGATCGCGACCACCACGAGCAGCAGCGACAGGGCGATCGCCGCATCGGCGTCTACCTCGCGCTGCAGGTAGACCTCCAGCGGTAGTGTCCTGGTCACACCCTGCAGGCTGCCCGCGAAGGCAATGGTGGCCCCGAATTCCCCCAGGCAGCGGGCGAAGCTGAGCACCATGCCAGAGCCCAGCCCAGGCAACACCAGCGGGACGGTGACCCGCCGGAACACCGTCCACGGCGGCGCACCGAGGCTCGCCGCGATCACTTCGTAACGTTCGCCACCGGTGCGCAGCGCACCCTCCAGACTCACCACGAGAAACGGCATCGCCACAAATGTCTGCGCCAAAATCACCGCCGCGGTGGTGAATGGCAGGCGCAGGCCGAACCCCACCTCGAGGGCATAGCCGGCGAATCCGCTACGGCCCAACAGGTACAGCAGCGCTAGCCCGCCGACCACCGGCGGCAAGACCAGCGGGAGCAGCACGACCGAGCGCAGCAACCGCAGACCGGGCACCGATCCGCGGGCCAGCACCACCGCCAGCGGTCCACCGAGCACGACACACAGCAGCGTGGACACCGCGGCGGTACGCAGCGACAGTTCCAACGATGTGACCGCCGATTCGCTTGTGATCAGTTCAACGAACCGGGGCCAGGGCGCCCGCACGACCAGCCCGATCACCGGCAGCACAATCAACGCGAGAGCGGCCACCGCGGGCACCCACAGCGCAGCGGGTAGCCCGGTACGGATGGTGTGCGGGTCCCTTGTCTGTGTCACGCAGCAGGAGTGAACCCTGCGGCGGTCAGCTCCCGCTGGCCTTCAGGGCCCAGGACGAACGCGATGAAGGCCTCCGCAAGCTGGGCTTGTGGGGCACCCTCGACCGCAACGATCGGGTAGATGTTGACCGCGTCCTTCGCCTCCGGGAAGTTGATCTGCTTGACCTTCCCCTCGGCGCTGCGGGCGTCGGTGATGTAGACCAGCCCGGCGTCGGCTTCCCCGGCTTGAACCTTGGCGAGGACCGACCTGACGTCGGGTTCCTCGCTGGCCGGGCTCAGCGTGATGTTGGTGGCCTTCTCGATCTCCTTGGTGGCTGCGCCGCAGGGCACCTGCGGAGCGCACACGAGCTCGGTGACAGCTGGTGCAGCCAGATCGGCGAACGAGCGGATGCGTTTCGGATTGTCCGGGGGCACCACGATGGTGAGCACATTGCTGGTGAAAGGCTTCGGTGTGCCAGCTGCCCTACCAGCATCGGTTACCACCTTCATCTGCCTCTGGTTGGCCGAGGCGAACACATCAGCCGGGGCGCCGTTGACGATCTGGGTGGCCAGATCCGACGAGGCCCCGAAGCTGAACCGCAGATCAGCGGTCGGATTGGCGGCCTCGAACTGCGGTTCCAACTTGCCGAACACGTCCGTGAGGGAGGCCGCTGCCAGCACCGTCACCGGCACCCGCTGCTGCGCGCCCGACCCAGCCCCCGCTGGATCACCTGACCCGCAGCCTGCCAGCGCCAGTCCGGCCGCACACAGCACGATGGTCAATCGCTTCATTCACGTCCTCCTGGGGTCTCGACCATCACCTGGGTCGATTTGACGACAGCCACCGCCAGCACCCCCGGCACGAGCCCCAGTTCGTGTACTGCTTCGCTGCTCATCAGTGAGACCACCCGATGTGGTCCACACTGGATCTCCACTTGGGCCATTACCTTGTCGGTGATCACTTCAGTGACCAGCCCGACGAAACGGTTGCGCGCCGAACGGTCCACCAGGGACGGATCGGGCGTGGCGTGCGCCTGCGACTTGGCAAACGCCGCCAGCTCCGCACCGTCGATGGCCTTGCGGCCACCGGCATCCCGGATCGCGGTCAGTTGCCCGGAATCAGCCCAGCGCCGAACGGTGTCATCACTTACGCCGAACAGCTCAGCGACCTCTGACATCCGGTAGTGCGGCACATTGTGGAGAGTACCTCCGCAACCGCGGAAGACAACCGCTGCCCGCAGCCGGTCCTCAGCACGGCGCGGACACTGATTCGTTTCTCAGGAACAGAGGGTCGTAGCCGGCATGGACCCGTGCGTCATCGCCTAAACTGGGGCAGGTGGCATCGGTGTCGCTAGGTATCCCGCTCGGCCGCGTATCGGCGCGGGTGGTGACATATCGGTGCCGCCGGTGCGGAAGGATTGAGGCTGAACTGTGGTAACCGTGCGCTATTTTGCCGCGGCCCGTGCTGCCGCCGGGCTACCCAGTGAGAGCATCGACGTCGGCGACGGTGCCACGGTGGCCGATGCGTTGGAGGCAATTGCCGCACGGCACGGGGAAGCGCTGCGGAAAGTGTTAACCGCTTGCAGCTTCCTGGTCGATTCGGTTGCGGTGCGGGACCGCACGACGCCCTTGCAACCCGGCGCTGAGCTGGATGTACTACCGCCGTTCGCCGGCGGTTGAGATCCGGACCTGGCCCGTATTCCCGTGCTGACCCCAGGGAGCCTCAGGGGCAGTTGACCCATTCCTCGGAGCCGTCGGCGAGTTCCTGCCGCTTCCAGATCGGCAGCTGCAGCTTCACCTCGTCGACCAGCGCTGCGCACGCCGCGAAGGCCTCTGCGCGGTGCGCTGCTGACACCGCGCAGGCCAGCGCCGAGTCGCCGATCGCCAGTGGCCCGATGCGGTGACTGACAGCCATCGCCTGTACCTTTGGGTGCGCCGTGGCGACCTGGGCCGCCACTCGTGCGATCACGTCGCCGGCGCCGGGATGGCTTGAGTACTCCAACGCGCGCACCTCCCGGCCACTGTCGTGGTCGCGAACCACGCCGGAGAAGCTCACCACCGCTCCAGCGGTTGACCGAGCGACCATGCGGGCGTGTTCCTCGACGTCCAGCGGATCCTCGGTAACCACTGCACGAAGCACAACGCCCTCGGTTGCCGGCACAGCTGCTCCATCGCCGTGTCCGTGTTCCTGCTGGGGGATCGAAGGCTCGCCGGTTCCGCTGCCGACGTGATCGGCACCGTGCAGCTGCTCGACGGCGTGATCAAGTACCTGGTCGAGGACAGCCAGACCGTCCCGCACCCCGCCAGTGGAGCCCGGCAGGTTGACCACCAGCGTGCGGCCGGCCACTCCTGCCAGCCCACGGGACAGCACAGCGGTGGGCACTTGCGGCAACCCCGCCGAGCGGATTGCATCGGCCAATCCGGGCAACCGCCGGTCCAGCAGTGGCTCAGTGGCTTCTGGGGTGCGGTCGGTAGGGCTGATGCCGGTACCTCCAGTGGTCAACACCACGTCGACCGCATCCGCTACCGCCACCGCCACCGCATCCCGGACCGGCGAGCCGTCGGGCACCACTACGGGGTCCGGAGTCTGATACCCCCGCTCGGACAGCCAATCGACGATGACTGGACCGGTGCGGTCGGGATACACACCAGCGGCCGCGCGGTTGGACGCCACCACAACCACGGCACGGCGGGTCGTTGCTGTCATCGATCCTCCCTGAACTAACTCAACGGGCCAGCCGCCGCGTCCATGCCGGTGCTCCAGCCGCCGCATCAAATATCTATGGCTCGGCCGTCCGTATCAGTTTCGGAAGTTCGGCCGTCGGGATGGATCCACCGGCCGGTCTTGCCACCCGACTTACTTTCCACTCGCACCGCGTCTAGTACTGCTGCCGGGTCGACTGCCTTAACCATGTCGTGCAGCGCCAGACCGGCGATCGCCACCGCAGTGAGCGCCTCCATCTCCACGCCCGTTCGATCGGTGGTGCGGACCGTAGCGGTGATCCGAACCTCGGAACCTGAGGTGTGCAAATCCACGGTCACCCCGGTCAACGAGAGGGGATGGCACAACGGGATCAGGTCGGGTGTTCGCTTGGCAGCCATGATCCCCGCGATTCGGGCGGTGGCCAGTGCATCACCTTTGGGTAGCTGTTCGGCGCGTAGCAGTCGCACTACCTCTTCGGTGGTGCGAAAGACCCCCGAGGCGACCGCCTCTCGCACAGAGGTCTGCTTGTCAGATACGTCGACCATCCGCGCTGCGCCACGCTCATCCACATGCGTCAGTCGTCCCTCGGCGCTCATCAGTCGATCCTACGGCCGAACACCGCGAACGCAGGGCGGCGATCTTCGCCCTTCAAGTCGGCCTCGCCGCATCGGTTCCCGACCGGACGGTTCATTCAACGCCGGAGTTGGTAGCTGTTGACCGCTGTTCCCCGACAGGGTTGGTTACTTGAAGAGCATGCAACGTGAGGAGGGGTGGGGGGGGGGGGGGGG
>JALZCN010000566.1 GCA_030863045.1 Actinomycetota bacterium
GCACGTGATAAGTCCGATTTTGAATGGAGGGAGAGGGAGGCGCGGTCCTCTACGGCAGGCTTCTTCTGGCCTGCCGGCAACGCCCGGCCGAGGAGACATCCCACGCGCTTAGCTTGTCAAGCTGCGGCGTTGGTTGAGTTGGTGCGGGTGGTCGGGAATGCGATCTGTTCCTTGTAGTGCTGTCGGGTGTGCAGGCAGTGGTGCAGGCAGCCGATGAGGCGGTTGAACAGGTTGCGTTGGGCGGCGGTGTGGCGGTCGCCGACGGTTCGGCGGCGGTCGTAGTGGCCGCGGGCGCCGGGTGAGGCGGTCAAGGCGGAGAAGGCCCAGATGTAGCCGACGGTGGCCAGGCGTTGGTTTTTGACTTTGCGGTGGGTCACGGTGAGGCTTTTGCCGCTGGCCCGGGTCACGGGTGCGCTTCCGGCGTAGGCCTTAAGTGCCCTGGCACTGGTGAAGCGGGATCGGTCATCGCCGATCTCGGCCAGTACCCGGGCGCCGGTGAGAGATCCAAGTCCTGGCAGGCTGGTGATGATCTCGGCGTCCGGGTGCTTGTCAAAATGTTCGATGGTGGCGGTGGCGAGGTCCTCGGCGTTGGTGGTGGCGGTGTCGAGAGCTCGCAGCAGGGCCAGGGCCTGGCGGCCGAAGGCGTCTTCGACCAGGGGCAGCTGGTGGAGATATTCGGTGCGCAGGATCGCCTGGATCCGGGCGGCTTCGGTGTCGATGCCGCGCTGGCGACCGGCGCGGCGCAGCAGCGTGGCGAGCTGGGTGATAGTCAGTATTGCGGCTGCTCGCGGGGTGGGGGCGGCGGCCAGCAGGGCCCGCGCTTCGGGACGCAGAAGACCGCCGCGTTTATCGGTGAAGGCCTGAAGCAGGGCTGGGTAGTACTCGCGTAGCAGCGAGCGCAGCTTGTTGTGCGCACAGGTGCGCTCCCCAGACGGCGTCTTGGTGAGCCCGGGCCAGGACGGCGATGGCTTGGGCGAGTTCGGAATCAGCGGGCAGAGGCCGGTGGGCGGTCATGTCGGTGCGCAGAATGTTGGCCAGCACCAATGCGTCGCCGGCATCGGATTTCTTGCGCGCCACCGAGTGCCGATCCCGATAACGGGACACCGCCATCGGGTTGATCGCATAGACCCTGCGCCCGGTGGCCCGCAGGCAGGCGACCAGCAGGCCACGGCTGGTCTCGATCGCCACCGGGATGGGATCCTCAGCACTGTCGCCGGCGTCGGCAAGCAGCATGATCAGCGCGGCGAAACCGGCCGCGTCGTCGCTGATCCGCCGCTTGGCGATCAAGGTTCCCTCGCTGTCGACCAGGGCGACGTCGTGGTGGGCCTCGGCCCAGTCGATGCCACAAAACACTTCCAAGATCTGTTCCTCCTGTCCATATCCAGGGTCTGATCCCAGGTTCAAGCCGGGTCCGGGACACGCACGCTCCCTGATGAGCTTCTATGTCAAGTCGTGCCGGTGGAGGGTGTGGCGGCGTCGGTGACGAGGCAGCGGTAGATGGCGTCGGAGATGCGGCGTTTGAGGCAGCGGAGTGCTTCTCGGCGGCTTTTTCCTTCGTGTTGTTTGCGGTGGAGGTAGTCGCGGCCGGGGTGCTGGGCTCGGGCCTGAGTAATGGCGATGATGTAGAGGGCTCGGTTGAGTCGTCGATTGCCGCGGCGGTTGAGGCGATGGCGTTGTGTTCGCCCGGACGAGGCGGGAATGGGTGCGCTGCCGTTGGCCGCGGCGAACTTCGCCTTGGACGCAAATCTGCGGATGTCACCCACCTCACCGATGATGCGCGCCGCGATGAGTGCACCAACACCGTGAATTTCGGTCAGCGTGGTGCCGGAATCGGTGACCATGGCCCGCACGCGTCGCTCCAGGGCGCGGATTTCGGTATCAAGCTCGGTTAGGCGATCAAGCCGTTTCCTCACGAGCTCGGACCGGACTGTCTGGTCGGTGGCCACGATCTGGCGCGCGATCACCAGCGAGGCCGCGCTGCGCAGGTCTCGGCACTGGGACTGGTATCCAGGGTGGGCAATGGTCAGGTCGGCGTGTACCCGGTTGGCCACTCGGGTGCGCTCGCTGACCAGCTGGTCGCGGTAGTCCACCAGCAGCTTGAGGTCCTCGGCTAACCCTGCGGGAGCCACCGGAGGTAGATCGTCTTCCCGCGCGGTGATCCGCGCGATTGCCACCGCGTCGACGGGATCGCTTTTGCCCAGCGCCCGACAGCGTCGCCGCTCGCGCATGGTCAGCGCCGGCGGCACCTCAACGACCCGAATATCTGCAGCCAGCAATGCCACAGCAACGGCACGTCCATAGCTACCGGCGCCTTCGATACCCAGCCGCTGCACCGGGCCATGCGTGGTTAACCACTGCACCAACTGGCCATGACCTTCGATCGTGTTAGCAACGGTGATGGCGTCTCGACGTCTTCCCGACGGGTCAATTAAGGCAACCGCGAGGGTGTCTTTGTGGGTGTCCATGCCGCCGAACAACAGTGCATGCTCCTCTCGACCGAATCGGTGCGATCGAGCGGCGCGCAACCATGCGTGGGGGCGTCCATGCTTCTATCAAGCGACCCCGCTCGATCCGGATTGCTCCCGCGAGGGCACTCATTAGGAAAGCCACGTCACCGACGGGCACAACAAGGCAGGGCCACCCGCGAGAACCCCGGACATCCTCGTCAATCACCCCTGCCGATCGACGACGACGCGCGAGGCAGAGTCCAACACGCATGGTAGGGCTCGAAGGCCCGACATCCCACCAGCCGTTCGTGACCCCAACGGACCGCACGGCTCTCCGTCTTCGGAGGAGCTCAAGGGCTCACGTCTCAGTC
>JALZCN010000659.1 GCA_030863045.1 Actinomycetota bacterium
CCTTTCTCTGGTGCTGACAGGCAGCTTGTACCAGAAGGAGGGCCGGCGAGGTCGGCAGTGGTAGGTCTTGCCTCGGCAGGTCCCCGTCGTTCCCGCGATCACTCCATCGGATCACCTGGAGAGTGGCTGTCATTGGCGGGGTTACTGGGTCTGCTGCGGACACTAACCGATCCCATGATGGCCAGAGCCCGAACTTGGACCCGAGGCGAACCGGGTATGGGGGGAACATCTCGAACGCGTAGTTCCTTGCTACCCATCAGCGGGATACCGCTCAGCTCGACCTCAACCCCGACCGTTCATGAGATACCTGAGGCGATCACGAACGTCTTGTCCAGCCCGTCGCGGCCCCCGCCGCCCTCATTCTGAGTCCAATCGTGTCATGGCAAGCGCCATTGGGGGCCGTCCGGGAGTTGACGAGCGAATCGGGGCGCGCGTCGTGAAGGTGGTGCCCGATGGCGCATTGAAAAGGCGGGTCAGCTCAGCAGGGCGGTGCGCCCGTAGGCGTTGAGCAGTGCGTCGGTGCCCGGCCAGCCGTCGAGGATGCGCACGACGCGTCGCCGGGCCCGGTGCACGATGCGCGCCGGGGTGTGCCAGAGCGCCCAGCGCAGCGTCTTGGGCTCGGCGATGGCCAGGGACCCGGTGAGGCAGAGCTGCTGGAACCACCGCACAAGCCCGTCGACGAAGCACACGACGGCGAGCCAGGCCTGGTTGGCCTCGAAGTCGGTGAACGGGAAGCGCTGGGCCCCGGAGTCCTTGAGCCGGCGGATGTTGTCCTCGACGCGGGCGTGGGCCCGCATGTGCATGTCCAGGTCGACTGGCTCCCCGGTGGCGTCGGTGTAGTGACCCCAGTAGCGGAAGGCCGTCGAGGGAAACAGGCTCTGCTGGGCACCGGGGTGCAGGGGCTCTCGGCGCACGATCAAGCGGGTTCCCGACGGCCAGCCCGACAGGTCGAGGTGCTCGGTGACCTCGGCCACCGCCGCCCCCGGGCGCTCCTCGCCGTCCTGGCCCAGCGCCTGCTGCCAGGCGTCGTCGTCGAAGGCGATCCGGCTGATGGCCGCATGGATGCTTGCATTGCTGCGGGCGATCACGGCGAAGCCGACGTTGCGGGACCGGGCGTGCCACACGAAGCCGGTGCAGCCGGCCGAGTCGGTGCGCACCTGGACGGGGCGGCGCACGAGGCTGGCGTCGTCGCCGGGGCGATGGCCGGCGGCGATCTCGGGCGGTAGTCCGGCGATGGCGGCGTCGAGCAGGGCGACGTGATCGGCGATGTTGTTGGCTCCGGCGTTACCGGGCCGCAGGCGCACGGCGAGGGTCTCCCCGGTGGCATCGGCGAAGCAGTAGATGGGGTGGAAGCCGTAGCCGCCCTTGTAGTTGGCCGCCGCCTCCTCCTTGTTCTCCGAGTGGATCTGGTGCAACGAGCCGTCGATGTCGAGCACCACCGTCGCCGTTCCTGTCGTGGCCGCTGCCCGCCGCCACACCTTGGCCCGCACCTCGGCCATCGCATCCCACAGTCCCGAGAGGGTCTCGGCGCTGATCGAGCGAAAGGCCCGGTAGAGCGTCGAGTCCGACGGCACCGAGCCGAACAGGCCGGCCTGGGAGCGGAGACGCTCGATGTCGGCACAGGCCTCGCCGCCGCCGGTGAGCATCAGCATGGCCTGAACCAGCACCTTGCCCCGGTCGTGCAGCGGGAGCCGCTCGCCGGTGATGGGGATACGGGCTGACAGTGAATCGCCCAGCGCCAGCCGATCGGCGAACGCTCCAAGGGCATGGAGTCCGACGTGGGCCACCACCCCCTTACCCGAACCTTTTACCGCCGCCGACAGCGTGCTGTTACGGTTCACTTGGTAGGTGCCCTCCAGGGTTGGGTCGCTGGCGCGTCGAGAACGTCAGAATCCCTTGTCTGGTGGGCACTTGCGCGGATGGGCGGCTCTCAGCTCACGCGGCCCCATG
This sequence comes from Actinomycetota bacterium, assembly GCA_030863045.1. Taxonomy (GTDB): domain Bacteria; phylum Actinomycetota; class Actinomycetes; order Mycobacteriales; family Pseudonocardiaceae. The sequence goes on from JALZCN010000659.1 coordinate 1,951, forward strand.
AATGATCGGGGCTAGGAGACTGCACCCGAGTCGACACCTACGGAATCCAGCGACCGAGTCCGCGAACCCGCCACAATGGTCGTTATGGCGGGCCTCGCCGATCC
>JALZCN010000586.1 GCA_030863045.1 Actinomycetota bacterium
GTCCCAGCCGGGGGAATTCCCGGACGTGCTGTGCGGACGGTTCAGCCGGGACGGCAACCCGGCGCGCCTCCAGCGCGTCGGCGTCCACGGTGTCAACCTGCATGCCGATTCCTAGCGGGGCGAAGGAAACCCCAACAGTGGTCTCGGCCATCCCGTAGGCGCACACCATGCAGCCTTCCGACAACCCGAACCGGGTTCCTGCGGCGATGAAAGCCCGCACCGCGGCCGGATCGATAGGCTCGGCGCCGTTGAGCGCGAAGCGCAGGCTGGACAGGTCGAAGCGCTCGTCGGTACCGGCCAACCGCCTGGCCAGCACGGCGTATCCGAAGTTCGGCGCCGCGGTGATCGTGCCGCGGTGGCGGCTGATCAGCTCGGCCCACAGCAGGGGGCGAGACATGAAATCCGCCGGAGTTACCTTCACCAGCTCCAGGCCCAACGCCATCGGGATGGTGAGGAATCCGACCATCCCCATGTCGTGGAACAGCGGTAGCCAGGACACCATCACGTCGTTAGCCGGGTCGAGCGCGCCGGCCTGGGCCATCGCGGTCATGTTGGCGTAGAGGTTGCCGTGGGTGATCCGGACCGCCTTGGGTTCTGCGCTGGATCCCGAGGTCAGCTGCAGCAGTACGGTGTCGTCTTCGCCCACCGGCACCGGCGCGGACAATGGTGGCACAGCCGGATTGTCGAGGTCGGCGAGCATCAGGTAGCCGATCCCGCGCTGATCCAACAGCGGGGCGAGCCGGTCGAAGGGTGACCCGAGAAGTACCAGCTTCGCGTTGATCATGCCGAGTACCCGTACGGTGTCCGCGGCCCAGCCGGCCAGATCGGCACGGTGGGTGGGCTGGTGCAGCATCGTCACACTGCCGCCGGCCAGCCAAACACCTTGCACCGCGGGGGCGATCAGCGTGGGGTCGCCGGCCAGTACCGCGACCGCGTCCCCGTGCTGGACACCGGGTGTGGCGGCGCCTCTGAGCGACCCAGCGGCCCGCAAGGCCTTCTTGTGCACCTCGGTCCAGGTCATCCGGCGCGGCCGGCTGGGTTCGCCGGTGGTGATGCCGCGGTCGGACCGGGTCGGTGAATCCGGCGCACAGTGTGCCAAAAGGGTGTCGATAAACCTGCTCACAAGCGGCCACCTTACGGGCTGTGGTGGGAAAACTCCTGTTCAGATAGGCGTTAGCCGGCGACCTCGGCGATCTGAAGCCAGCGGGTCTCCAGATCGTTTTTCGCCGCGAGCACTGCCCGCAGTTCGCCGTCCAGCTGGCGGAACACGCCAGGATCAGCGGCTTGCTGGATGATCTGCTGCTGCAGTTCAGCTTCCCGGCGCGCCAACCCCTGCAGCTGTCGCTCCAGGCGGGCCAGCTCCTTGCGGGCGGCCCGCAGCTGCGCAGCGGGTTTCGGCGCCGCAACAGAAGACTGAGAAGGTCCGATCGCGACCGCTGGCGATGCAGCTTTCAGGTACTCCTCGATGCCGCCGGGCAGGTGAGTGATCCGCCCATCACCGAGCAGCGCCACCACCGTGTCGCAGATCCGTTCGACGAAGTAGCGGTCGTGTGACACGACGACCAGCGAGCCCGGCCAACCGTCCAGCAGGTCTTCCAACTGTTGCAGGGTGTCGATGTCCAGGTCGTTGGTGGGTTCGTCGAGCAGTAGCACGTTCGGTTCAGCCATCAACAGCCGGGTCAGCTGCAACCGGCGCCGCTCCCCGCCGGACAGATCGGCCACTGGCGTCCACTGCCGCGACGCCGGGAACCCGAGCCGCTCGGCCAGCTGCGAGGCGGACAGCTCCTCGCGACCCCATTTCTGGGGACCGAGCGTGACCCGGCGGGCGACCTCCTCCACCGCCTCCAGTACCCGTAGCGACTCGGGTAGGCCCTCTAGTTCCTGGTGCAGGTGCGCCAGCCGCACCGTCTGACCCTGTATTCGACGACCCGCGTCCGGCTGCTGCTCCCCCGCGAGCAGCCGCAGCAACGTGGTCTTACCCGATCCATTGACCCCGACCAGACCGATGCGATCGCCCGGCCCGATCCGCCAGGTCTGGGCGTCCAACAACCGGCGGCCGCCGATCGTCACCGTGGCGTCCTCCAGCTCCAGCACGGTTCGGCCCAGCCGGCGGCGGGCGAACGCGACCAACTCGGCGGCGTCCCGCGGGGCGGGCACGTCGGCGATCAGCGCCTCGGCGGCCTCGATCCGGTAGCGCGGCTTGGAACTACGCGCGGGTGGGCCGCGACGCAGCCACGCGAGCTCTTTGCGGGCAAGGTTGCGTCGCCGGTCCTCGGCTGCCGCGGCCAGCCGGAGGCGCTCGGCCCGGGCATAGACCCAGTCCGCGTACCCACCGTCGTAGCCGTCCACCCGCCCGTCGGTGACCTCCCAGGTGCGGGTACAGACGGTGTCCAGAAACCATCGGTCGTGGGTCACCACCACCACCGCGCACCGCCGGGCCAGCAAGTGCGCGGCGAGCCACTGCACACCTTCGAGGTCGAGGTGGTTGGTCGGCTCGTCAAGCATCAGCAGGTCGAGATCGGGCACCAGCGCGGCGGCCAGCGCGACCCGACGGCGTTCCCCGCCGGACAGTCCCGCCACTGCACGGTCCAACCCGAGCGCTTGGATACCCAGCCCGTCGAGCACTGCGCGCACCCGCGGGTCAGTGGCCCACTCATGCTCGGCGGCGACCTGCAACTCAGCCAGCACCGCCTCCCCTACAGTTCCCTGCTCGGGCAGATCGGTGCGTTGGGTCAACACCGAGGCACGCAGTCCCCTGGCCCGGCTTACCCGGCCGGCGTCTGGCGCCTGGCGCCCGGCGAGCACATCGAGCAGGGTGGTCTTGCCGCCACCGTTGAGCCCAACGACCCCGATCCGGTCGCCGCTGTCCACCCCGAGTGAGACGCCGGCGAGCAACGGGCGGATGCCGTAAGACTTCGAGACGGCCTCGACGTTGACCAGGTTTGCCATCAGGCGTGCGTGAGGGGTCCGGAGGGCGGCATCGGCCGCGGCTCTTCCACGATCCGGGCACCCGGCACCGGGCCACTGGCCACCCGGACCGTGCGGCAC
>JALZCN010000634.1 GCA_030863045.1 Actinomycetota bacterium
CATCCGCAGTGCGGGCAGTTGAGCTCGTGCGCCATCTCGCCCTCCTGACGCTGTGGTGGCTCCCCTGTGAGGCGGACCACACCATTAGTGAAGGGGGATCCCCAGGGCGAGACAACCGGACGCGGGCACGAAATCGTTAGCAGTACGTTGTGGCCAGACCACAAACACATGCCGCAAGCACCACAGACCTGCCGGAAGATACGGGCGACGAGGCTGTTGCTGATTTGCGCCGTGAACCCCGACGCCACCGACGTGTCAGGGCATGCAACGTCCGTAGCGTCGGGTTCGCGGCGGGCCCGCTGATTAGGCAACAGCCCATCTGTGTGCCTTGCAACCAACCCGGGCCCTGCGACTCCATCCACAACGGCGAACACCGCACCGTCGTGAATACCCGCCGCCCGCCAGCTTCGGCGGCTCCAGATTTGATCAATTAGATGCGGCTTCGGCTCCTCATGCCAGCCCCCACTCCGGCGAGCTGCAGCGCGAGGCACAGCAACCCAGCCAGCATGAATGCCGTAGCGTCGAGCGGGCCGAGCGCAACGCCGGCGAGGTGGAGCACCAGGGCAAGCGCGAACAGGATGGCGGCGACAATGGCGAGCATGGTGACCTCCTTGGTCGGCCCGGCGGCGTTCTGTGCAGGGCATGGCCCTTGGGTGCGGCTACCCGCGGAACGCACAAACGCACCGACCCGGCGTGAATCAGCTCACGCTGGCCGGTATGCGAAGATGCGCCCTGGTGTCAATGTTCGCACCGAAATGGGCGGCCCGCACGTCGAGCGCTCCGGACACCTTGTCTTGCTCAGCACCGATCCGCGGGCAGGGAATGGAAAAGTCCGTGGCGTCGAGTTCACTGCCACGGCCAACAGAGGCGGCACGAGCCGGCAGCCGCTGAGGGGCACTGCCGATGACCGCGGGGAAAGATGTTCCCGTGGCATCAGGGCGCTCAGTCGACCCTGTCGTCGAGGTAGACGTTTTTCGACGCGGTGTCCATCCGGATTCCGATCGACGTCCGTGACCTACCGGTGGGCCCGCCGACCAGATGCATCGGTCGTCCGTCCGGCTCGCCGGCCAACCCCGGCCCGCGTAGCAGCACCAGGCTGCCCTCGTTTGCCTGCCAGGTCCGGACGGGGTCGCCAGCGCGGTTGCGGCACAGCGTGAACGGCGCCGACCCGGCGACGGTGATCACGGCGACGAGTTGAGCGTAGCGGCGCTGGTCGCGATGCGGCGTAATGCCGATGGACCCTGGTTGATAGCGCTGGATCGCGACCTCGTTCGGCACCCACTCCAGTACCCCGTGCTGGTGCACCTGCCGGACAAGCTCATCGCACAGCCTTCTGAGAAGGGGATACCGTTCCAGCGGCCCGATGGCGATCTCGAACGACTCGGTCTCCTGCCGCACCTGCCCGATCACGGGCTCCGCCGGCTGGTACGGCCCATCGCCGAGCTCAGCTTCCAGCTGGGCGCAGAACGGCGGGTGGATCGCGCGACCGGCGAACGCTGCACCCTCCGCTGTGACCTCGCGGAGCAAAGCGGACCAGTCCAGGTCCGGCACCAGGGCACGCATGCTGACCGTTGAGCTCAGTTCCGGTCTGGGGCCCAGTAGGCGAGCATCTCGGCGAAGGTCTCGAAGGCGGGCGCGGAGACGCCGTATGGGGCCTCAAGGTGGATGCTCAGCGGGTAACCGAGACCAATGACGCCGTCGATGACCCGCTTGTACAGGTCCAGCATGAGCTTGCGCTTCTCATCTGGCGCGCTGCCGGCCAGTTTCGTGACGAAAGCCTGCTCCTGCGCGACCACGTCATTGCCCGGATCCTTGATCAACCAGTTGATCAAGGATACCCGATTTTCGAACTTGGGGACGAACCCGAACGAAAGCAGTATCTCCGGCCGGTGCTCGGTATCCCGGGCGAAATCGGTCAGGAATTTCACGATCGCGTCGGAGTACAGCAGCTGGGTCATGGCGAAGGTGGCACCCTGGTTGCACTTGAAGTTGAACCGCCCCTGCTCGCTGTTCCGGGTCGGGATCAGGATTACGCCGCGGTTGTCCACCACTTGGTCGTAAAGCGATAACGCGTCGGTCGGTGCGACGCCCGACCCCTCCCCGTCATTCATCGTGCGAGGAACGCCGACGAACACAACGCCCTCGATACCGGCCACTCGCAGATCTGCCAGCCGTTCGCCCAATGTCCGCGCGTCCATGAATGCGGTGACCTGGGTGCACAGCCCGGCGACGCCGGGTAACTCCGGCTGGATAGCCCCCCAGAAGTCGAGCACGTCAAGCTTCGGCTTCATCTCGACCGGTCTGTCGTCCTCCTCCTCGATCAACCCGGGGATCATCACGTGTTTGATCCGGCCCTCGATGCCGAACGCCTTGGAGTGCTCAAGCACCTTGTGCGCTTCTTCAACGGCCCGCTTCTTGCCGTCCTCGACATTCGGGGGGACGAGCTCGAGTGCGATGGTGTTGAGAGTCACGGCGTTGTTCCTCCCTCTCCGAGGTTGACGATACCGATCTGTCTGGCGTTACTCCCATTCGATGGTGGCGGGCGGCTTGCTGGTCACGTCGAGTACCACGCGGTTGATCTCGGGCACCTCGTTGGTGATCCGGCTGGAGATGCGCCCCAGCACGTCATAGGGCACCCGGGTCCAGTCCGCGGTCATCGCATCCTCGCTGGATACCGGGCGCAGCACCACCGGATGTCCGTAGGTCCGCCCGTCGCCTTGCACACCGACGCTGCGCACCTGCGCCAGCAGCACCACCGGGCACTGCCAGATGTCACGATCCATACCGGCGGTGGTGAGCTCTTCGCGGGCGATGGCGTCGGCAGCCCGCAGCGTCGCCAGGCGCTCGGCGGTGACCTCACCGATGATCCGGATCGCCAGACCCGGTCCCGGAAACGGCTGGCGGTGCACGATCGTCTCGGGTAACCCGAGTTCCAGTCCCACCCGCCGAACCTCGTCTTTGAACAGCGCCCGGAGGGGTTCGATCAGTTCGAATTGCAGATCATCGGGTAGGCCGCCGACGTTGTGGTGGCTCTTGATGTTCGCGGTGCCCGACCCACCACCTGACTCCACGACATCTGGGTACAGGGTGCCCTGCACGAGGAAGCGGATCTCCTCACCGTGCCGGCCAGCTTCGGCCTGCAGATCCCGCGCCGCGCTCTCGAAGACCCGGATGAACTCGCGTCCGATGACCTTGCGCTTCTGCTCCGGGTCGAGCACCCCCGCTAGCGCGTCCAAGAACCGTTCCCGGGCGTCGACGGTGACCAGCCGAACCCCGGTCGCGGCCACGTAGTCCCGTTCCACCTGGGCGCGCTCGCCGGCCCGGAGCAGGCCGTGGTCGACGAACACGCAGGTCAGCCCGTCGCCGACAGCCCGATGCACCAGTGCCGCGGCGACCGCCGAGTCCACCCCGCCGGAAAGGCCGCAGATCAGCCTGCCGCCCTGGGTCTGAACCCGGATCGCGGCCACCGTCTCCTCTATGACGTTGGCGGTGGTCCAGCTCGGCCGGATGCCGGCCACCTCGTGCAGGAACCGGCGCAGCACCTCCTGACCGTGCGGGGAGTGCACCACCTCGGGGTGGTACTGCACCCCGGCCAGCCGCCGGTCGGGGTGCTCGAAGGCCGCCACCGGGGCGCCCGCCGACTGCGCGGTGACCGCGAAGCCGTCTGGTGCAGCGGTGACAGCGTCGCCGTGGCTCATCCACACCGGACCGCGCGCAGGCAACTCGCGGTGCAGCACGCCGCCACCGTCGAGCACCTGCAGGTCGGTGCGCCCGTACTCCCGGGTGCCGGTCCGCTGCACCACACCGCCCAGCGCGTCGGCCATCGCCTGGAAGCCGTAGCAGATACCCAATACCGGTACCCCAGCTGCGAACAGTCCCGGGTCGAGGCGGGGTGCTCCGTCGGCGTATACGCTGGCCGGGCCGCCGGAAAGCACGATCGCTGCGGGCTTGCGATCGAGGAGTTCCGCGATCGACACGGTGTGCGGTACGACCTCTGAGTACACCTGCGCCTCGCGGACCCGACGAGCGATCAACTGCGCGTACTGCGCACCGAAGTCGACGACCAGAACTGGTCGCGAGTGCGAAACGGTGTTATAGCACTCGATCGCGCTCACGAGCGCTCCAGTCGCAGCGCGGCCGGGGCGCCGGCCGGCACTGCAGGCGAGCTTGGGGAGATGGGATCGAGGCGTTGGTATTCCCCACCCGGATCAGGCCGCGGATCCGGGTCGCCTTTGTTGGGCCACAAAGCGAAGGCCCGCTCGGCCAGTGCGGTAATGGTGAGCGCTGGGTTCACTCCGAGGTTCGCGCTGACCGCCGAGCCGTCCACGATGGACAGGGTCGGGTACCCGTGCACCCGATGGTAGGCGTCGATGACACCATCGGCGGCGGTCCTACCCATCGGGCAGCCGCCGAGGAAATGCGCGGTCATCGGAACCCCGAACAGCTCGCCCCAGGTGCTGCCGGCGGTGCCGCCGATGTACTCCGCGGTGAGCTTGCTGGCCTGGAAACCGGCCGGGATGAACGTGGGGTTGGGCTCGCCATGACCGCGCCGCGACGTGAGCCGCCCACGGCGCCGGTAGGTGGTCAGCGAGTTGTCCAGGTTCTGCATCACCAGCAGTATCACCGTCCGCTCGCTCCACCGCCGTACCGACAGCAACCGCACCGTCTTGACCGGGTGTCGGGCGACGAAGCGCAGGAACTGGCGCCAGCGCGGAATGTCCGACGCGCCATCGGTGGCCAAGGTCTTGAGCAAAGCCATCGCGTTGCTGCCACGCCCGTAGCGAACGGGTTCGATGTGGGTGTGCTCGTCGGGGTGGAAGGACGACGTGATCGCCACCCCGCGGGAGTAGTCGCGCTGCGGGTCCACAGTGTCGCGGCTGGCCCCGACGATCGCTTCGGAGTTCGTCCGGGTCAGCTCGCCAAGGCGGGATGAGAGCCGGGGTAGCACACCTTCGTCGCGCATCCGGTGCAGTAGCTGCTGGGTCCCCCAGGTGCCCGCGGCGAGCACCACCTGATTCGCTCGGATCGTCCGGCGATTCCGTGCCCCGGTACGTACGGTGTCGATCAACCAGGTCCCATCCGGCTGCGTGCGCAACGCGGTCACCGTGGTCATCGGATGCACAGTTGCCCCGCCCCGCTCTGCCAGGTACAGGTAATTCTTCACCAGGGTGTTCTTGGCGCCGACTCGGCACCCGGTCATACAGCAGCCACATTCGATGCAGCCGGTCCGCCGTGGACCGGCGCCGCCGAAATAGGGGTCGTCGACCTCCTCGCCTGGGCGACCGAAGAACACCCCCACCGGGGTGGGGTGGTAGGTCTCGGGAACTCCCATGTCCTTCGCCACCTGCTGCATCACCTGGTCGGCAGCAGTGTGCCCGGCGTAGGTCGTCACGCCGAGCATGTACTGAGCCTGGTCGTAGTGGGCGCTGAGCTCACTGCGCCAGTCGGCGAGGTGGGCCCACTGCCGGTCGCGGAAGAACGCGTCGGGCGGCCGGTACAGGGTGTTGGCGTAGTTCAACGAGCCACCTCCAACACCGGCGCCGGCGAGTACCACGAGGTTGCGCAGCAGGTGGATGCGCTGGATGCCGTAACAACCCAGGGCCGGAGCCCACAGGAACTTGCGCAGTCGCCAGGAGGTAGTGGCCAGTTCATCGTCGGCGAAGCGCCGGCCCGCCTCGAGCACGCCGACCCGGTGACCCTTCTCGGTCAACCGGAGCGCCGCAACACTGCCCCCGAACCCGGATCCGACGACCACCACGTCGTAGTCGACTCCGCCCGTCACGAAGGACCTCCCCGCACCACCGGTATCCCCCACCGCAGCGTAAACCGATCGCCGGATCCCGCCAGCGCTCGGCGGCCGTTTAAGGGCGGGCGAGCAGGGGTCACGGGCGGACGGTGAGGCCGACTTTCTGGAACCCTTTGAGGTCTGAGTAACCGGTCTTGGCCATCGCCCGGCGCAGGCCACCGAACAGGTTTACCTTGCCGCTGGGGTCACTGGAGGGGCCAAAGAGCACCGTCTCGATATCGATCGAGCTCTCGGGTAGATCGACACCCTGAGAACTGTTCGTGACGTGGCTTCGGGGTAGCGACGGGTGTGCCGCGGCGGCAGTCCAGTAAAGGCCGTGGCCGGGCGCCTCCGTGGCGGTAGCCAGGGGTTCGCCCAGCATCACCGCGTCCGCGCCGCAGCCGATCGCCTTGGCGATGTCACCGCTGGTCCGTACCCCCCCGTCGGCAATTACATGCACGTAGCGCCCGCCGGTCTCGTCAAGATAATCCCGCCGGGCTGCGGCCGCGTCGGCGACCGCGGTGGCCATCGGTACCCCGATGCCGAGCACGTCGCCGGTGGAGGTGCTGGTACTCGCCCCGTAGCCGACGATCACGCCGGCGGCTCCGGTGCGCATCAGATGCATCGCGGTGCGGTAGTCGCCCACTCCACCGGCGATCACCGGCACGTCCAGCGACGCGATGAACTCCTCGAGATTGAGCGGCTCGGCGCCGGCCCGGCGGGAGACATGCTCGGCTGACACGATCGTGCCTTGCACGACGAGGATCTCGACACCGGCGGCGACGAGGTCCGGTGCGAGATCACGGGCGTGCTGCGGGCTGACTCGCGCGGCCGCCGTGATACCGGCCCGTGCCATCTGGCCGATCGTTTCGGCGAGCAACTCGATCTGGATCGGGGCCGAGTGCCATTGCTGCAGCAGCCGCACTGCCGCCGCCTCGTCGTCGGCGTACATCGCGGAAGCAAGACGGAACAGCAGCTTGTCGACGTTCGAGTGGCGAGCCCACAACCCTTCGGCGTTGAGTACCCCGAGCCCACCTAGCTGACCGATCCGGATCGTCGTGGCCGGCGACACGATCGCGTCGGTCGGGTGCGTCATCAGCGGGATCTCGAACCGGTACGCATCGATCTGCCACGCCGTCGACACGTCCCAAGATGAGCGGGTACGCCGCGAGGGCACGATCTGCACGTCATCGAAGTCATAAGCCGGACGCGCGGTGCGGCCCATGCCGATCTCCACCAGATCGCGCATCTCAGCGCGCCGCGTAATTCGGGGCCTCCACCGTCATGGTGATGCCATGCGGGTGACCCTCCTGGAGACCCGCCGCCGTGATCTGCACCAGCTGCGCACGCTGCAGCGCCGGGATCGTCGCGGCACCGGCGTAACCCATGGCCGCCCGCAGGCCACCGACCAGCTGGTGAGCCACTAGCGACAGCGGCCCGCGGAACGGGACCCGGCCCTCGATGCCCTCGGGCACCAGCTTGTCATCGGAAAGTACGTCGTCGGCGAAGTAACGGTCCCTGGAGTACGACCGGCCGCCACCACGGGAAGCCATGGCACCTACCGAACCCATCCCGCGATAGGTCTTGTACTGCTTGCCATCGACCAGGATCAGGTCGCCCGGCGCGTCGGCAGTGCCGCCCAGCAGGCTGCCCAGCATTACCGTGCTGGCCCCCGCGACGATGGCCTTGGCGATGTCCCCGGAGAACCGGATGCCACCGTCGCCGATCACCGGGACACCCGCGGGGCGGCACGCCCGGTCCGCCTCGAAGATGGCACTGATCTGCGGTACACCTACCCCGGCGACAACCCGGGTAGTGCAGATCGAGCCAGGGCCCACCCCCACCTTCACCGCATCCGCGCCGGCGTCGACCAGCGCCTGCGCCCCGGCTCGGGTGGCCACGTTGCCGCCGATGACGTCGACGGTGGTGCCCAGCTCAGCTTTGAGCACACTGATCATTTCCAGCACCCCGCGGGAGTGACCGTGCGCGGTGTCCACCACCAACACATCCACGCCCGCCTCGGCCAGCAGCGCGGCTCGCTGCTTGGCGTCCTCGCCGACCCCGATCGCAGCGCCCACCAGCAAACGCCCATCTGGGTCTTTGGTCGCCAGTGGGTATCTCTCGGTCTTCACGAAGTCCTTGACGGTGATCAGCCCGCGCAGCCGGCCGTCGCCGTCGACGATCGGCAGCTTCTCAACCTTGTGGCGGCGCAGCAGGCCCAGTGCGGCCTCCGCGGTGACTCCTACCTGTGCAATGATCAACGGCGGCTTGGTCATCACGTCGGCGACCCGCTTGTCATGGTCGACTTCAAATCGCATGTCCCGGTTGGTGATGATGCCCACCAATACACCGTCGGAGTCCGTGACGGGCACACCGGAGATCCGGTAGCGGGCGCACAGCGCATCCACGTCGGCCAGCGTGTTGTCCGGCAAACAGGTCACCGGATCGGTCACCATGCCCGCCTCCGACCGCTTGACCACCTCGACCTGTGCGGCCTGCTCCAGCGCCGGCAGGTTGCGGTGCAGCACCCCCATTCCCCCCTGCCGGGCCATCGCGATGGCCATCCGTGCCTCGGTCACCGTGTCCATCGCCGAGGAGACCAGCGGCACCCGCAGCGTGATGTTGCGCGACAACTTCGTCGACGTGTCCACCTCCGCGGGCACCACGTCGGACTCGGCAGGCAGCAAAAGGACGTCGTCGAAGGTCAGACCGAGCAGTGCGAACTTCGACGGGAAGCCGGTCGCGGTGAGCTCGCTGGTCATGCGTCGATGGTATCCGTCACCGGCCCATTTGCCGGGCGGGTACGGTGCCAGCCGTGGCGCATGACTTACTTCCCCCCGACCCGTTCGCGGGTGACCCAGACGACCCTGCGCTGGCACTGGGAGCCTTGGATGATCCCGAGAATGCCGACGAACCGTTGAATGATGAGGAGCGAGCTGGGCTGATTGCCGACTTGAGCGATCTAGCCGTCTACCAGGCGTTGCTGGCGCCGCGGGGACTACGGGGGATCGCGGTGGACTGCCCCGACTGTGCCGAGCAGCACTACCACGACTGGCATATGCTGCGGGCTAGCCTGCAGCAGCTGCTCCAAGCCGGCCGGATGCGTCCACACGAGCCGGCCTACGACCCAGACC
>JALZCN010000642.1 GCA_030863045.1 Actinomycetota bacterium
CCATGCCGCCGGCAATGGCGGTGTGTTGAGCCGCAACGGCCCGGTTTGGTTGGCCTACTGGGACCGCGGCGGCTATTGCCGACGCGATAAACAGCACTGTCAGGACGGTGGCGCCCCCCTCGGCCAGCCGCAAACTGCGGCGGTACTGGCGGACGTGCGCACCTGCCAGCACATCCTTGGTAACTCCGTGTACGGCCACAGCGACCTCAGCCACGCACTCCCGTAACTGCGGGCTGGACTGATCCATCTGGTCCCCCTCGCTCGAGACATCGAGGCGACCGTGACTCGCTCTGAACTGGTCGGCCATCGCGCCTTCCCTGTCCCTCCGAGCCAACAATCCGAGGCAGGTCCCGCTGTGACCCCCTCTGCAAGTATCGGCCAACCACCTCCGAATTCGGTCGAAGAACCGGCCTTTGCACCAAGTCAGCGCCGCGATGGCCCTGTCACGGCGCTATCCGGGGCACCCACGGCTGGCTGTCGGGCCCAGCCAGCGCGACCAACTGGTCGATATCACAGACCAAGGAAGCGTGGCCGGGTACCACAACGCTGCACCCACTGCGGGTGCTGGTGTCGCTTCATCGGCCTCAAAGGCCACCACGCTGCCGCTGACGGCAGCAGCGAGTTTTCCACCGCCGGATGTCCGGATGATTACATCACTGCTTTCGACGGTGAAGTCCCCCGGAACCGGTCCAACCACCTTGTTGGCGTATCGGTGGCCGGTCACGGTGCTCTCACTATGGGGGATGTCATCACGGGACGTTTGACAGCGAAAGCGAGGGGTTCATGGCGCTGGCAGTCACCGGGGGAATTGGCGCTTTGCGAGCCGCCATGAGCGGGGGGGGTGTTCGTCCCGGTGGACGAGGGCTATCACGATGCCAGAAGGGTGTGGAATGGCGGCATCGACCGCCGTCCTGCGGTGATCACCTGCTGCGAGTCGGCGGCCGACGTCGCTGCAGCGATCGATTTCGCTCTGCAGCAGGACCTGGAGATCTCGGTACGTGGTGGTGGCCATAACGTTTGGGGCGCCGCGGTGAGCACCGGCGGGATGATGATTCACCTGGGCGGCATGAACGGGGTGTCGGTCGACCCGGCGGCGAGGCGGGTCCGCGTGGGCGGCGGCGCGTTGCTTGCAGACATGGACGCGGCCACCCAGGCGCATGGACTGGCGACGACCACCGGCATGGTCAGCCACACTGGCGTTGGAGGACTCACCTTGGGTGGTGGATTCGGCTGGCTAGCCCACCGGCACGGCCTGGCCATCGACAACCTCCTCTCGGCTGAGATTGTCACCGCCGACGGTCAGGTTCTCCGAGCCTCGCAGGAGGACAACCCCGACCTGTTCTGGGCCCTACGCGGTGGCGGGGGCAACTTTGGCGTCGTCACTGAATTCGAGTTCCGGCTGCATGAAGTCGGGCCGATGGTGGACTTCGGGCTGTTCTTTTTCGACCTGGACCACGCCGCCGAGGCGCTGCGACTGGGGCGGGAATTAGCTACGGCCGTCTCCCGGGACGTCACCGTCCTGATCAGCGTCCTCAACGCACCGCCGGCGTCGTTTGTGCCCGCGCAATACCACTTCCAGCCCGGGTACGCGGTGCTGGCTGCCGGTTTCGGTCAAGGCGACGAGCACGCCCGGATCGCGGCACGGATCCGCGAGTCGGGCCCACCGCTGTTTGAGTTTGTCTCGCCGATGCGCTATGTCCAGCTGCAGCAGCTGCTCGACCAGGCCAACGCCTGGGGTTTGCACTGCTATGAAAAGGGCCTCTACCTCGATGAGCTGTCCGACGCGGTGATCGCAGTGATCACCGAGCAGGTGCGGGGCAAAAGTGCCCCGTTGTCGTACACCGTGCTCGTTCCGATGGATGGCGCCTACCGAGACATGGGTGACGATGACACGGCATGGGGCGGCAGCCGCTCGGGATATATGATCTTCATCGTCGGGCTGGCCACTACATCGGAACTGTTGGATGCGGACCGGCGCTGGGTGCGGTCGTTCTGGCAGGCCCTACTACCACACGCCCACGGCACAGGTTGCTACGTCAACGGCCTCGCGCAGTTCGAGGAAGAGCGGGTGCGGGCTTCCTATGGACCAGTCAAATACGAGCGACTTGCCCGGACCAAGGCGATCTACGACCCGGAGAACATTTTTCACCGCAATGCCAACATCAACCGGCGCCGGCCTCAGGTTGAGCGCGATCGGTGGTCGTCGTCGGGGTCTGGCGGATACATGTGATCGCCTAACCTCGGGATCCGCCCGTCGTGCCCCACCACCGTCATGCCCGCATCGGCCATCCCCGGGGAGGGGGACGCAAAGGGCATGGAGTTCTCGCTCGCTCGACCCTGCTCCTGCTCCGTTCCTTGGTCCTGGCCGCTGTGCTCGTAGTTAGGGATTGGGGTTTGGGTCAAGGAAGATCGTGGTGTCGGCGTGGCGGGTGATTAAGCGACGGGACCGCTGATAGGTCGAGTCAACGCCTCACCATCGTTGTTTTGCGTCGTGACGTCGTAGAGGGTGCATCCGTTCAAGATCGCTTAGTGCATGGGGGTGGCTGGTGGTGGCCTTGGCGTCGCGGGTACGGGTGACTCCGCGAAGGGTGTATGCCGTGGGTGCGCTGGCGGCGGTGTTGTTTGGTTATGACCTGGGCATCATCGGTGCCGCGATTTTATTCATCCGGCGGGATGTGCCGCTGACGTCGTGGCAGCAAGGTGCTGTGGTCGGCGCTGCGGTGTTTAGCGCGATGGTGGGCGCACTAGGTAGTGGCCCGGTCGCCGACCGTGTGGGACGGCAGTGGATGTTGTGTGGGGCCGGGATGATCTTCACCGTGGGCGCCTTGGGCTCCGGTGTTGCGTCGACTGTGCCGATGCTGGTGTCGTTTCGTTTTGTTGTGGGGTTGGCGGTGGGTATCGCGTCGGTGCTGGTGCCTGTCTATCTAGCCGAGATGGCACCGGCGCGAGATCGTGGAGTGATCACTTCTCTGAACCAATACATGATCATTGTGGGGACGGCTTTAGCTGCGGCCATCGGTTACCTTTTGGGTTTCACCGGCTCCTGGCGCTGGATGTTGTTGCTCGGGGTGTTTCCCGCTGTGGTCTTGGTGGTTGGCATGCTGACCATGCCTGACACTCCCCGATCCCTGATCCGACGGGGATATCCGGAGCAGGCACGCGCGGTGCTGGTCAGCTTGCGCGGCGACGCCGCACTGGCCGGGCGTGAGTTCAGCGACATCACCGAACTGGAACGCCAGCAACACGACACCCGCACCGGCGCCCGCTTGTCCGCGTCCTGGGTGCGTCGACTGCTGCTGCTGGGCGCCCTACTGGCCATTTTCCAGCAGCTGACCGGGATCGGCACGATCGTGTACATCCCGACCGTCTTGACCAGCTTTGGAGTCTCCGACTCCAGTGCGCTGTTGTTTGCCTTCCTCAACGGACTGCTCAACATCGCGACCATCGCAGTGGTGGTCCAGTCGAAAATCGTGGATCGGCGAGGACGCAAACCCATCCTTTTGGCCGGTCTGGTGGGCACCTCAGCCAGCTTGCTGGCTCGGTGTCGCGGTGTTGTTCCTTCCTCCCCACTCGACCACGCTTTTTGTGATCGCGGTGGCGGCGTTCGTAGTGTTCACCAACACGTTCTCGGCCACGTGGGGCCCGGTGCTGTGGGTGGTGCTGGCC
>JALZCN010000660.1 GCA_030863045.1 Actinomycetota bacterium
GGATCACGGTGTGGTCCAGCACGGTGCCCACTGCCTTCTCGATCTCCCGCCACACCTGGTCCATTCCGACGTCTTCGTAATTCTCGTGCCAGCGGCGGTCGTCACCCACGAAGGCGGCCGGTTGGAAGGAGAACATGCCGAAGCCCATCGCATGGCAGTCCCGCACCAGGTCGGCGACCTGGTCGAGGTTCGCCGGGGTGACGGTCATGTTGTGCGCCAGGAAGAAGCGCACCCCGTGCTTGCGGCGCAGCCGGGTGAACATGTCGACGAAGCGCTGCCGGTACGGGTTGAGTTCCCGTTCACTACTCGCCCGCGGGATGCCGCGCCGGCCGAACATGAGCATGTCGAAGTGCCCCGCAAAGGAAAGCCGGCGTAGCCGCCGCCGCCCCTGCCCGTCCAACGCGAGCCGCTCCAGGTAGTCGTAGTCGAAGTCACCATGGGACATGCTCATCGGCTCACGGCCGTACCGGCGCATGATCAGCAACGTTTCCGCGTGATCGTCTGGAGGCAGCAGCGTCACCTCTCCGCCGATCAGCTGAGCGTGCGCCCGCGGGCCCCGTAGTCTGCGTAGCAGCGCCATCTGCTTGTCGACCTCGGCAATGGTGTGCGCCCCGTCCACCCGGACCCGGTTCGCGTCGCGCGAGTGGTAACAAGGAGTGCATGCGAGGTTGCACCGGGGGAATACTCCGTGGGTGCCTTCGCAGCCGACCGCGTGCCGGCCGAGGAATTGGCCGGGCGTCTTGACGTGCTCGGGAAGTTCTGCCCAGCGGCGGCGCAACACCGCGGCGAACTCAGGATCGACCGGCCGGGTCCGGCCTTCCCACCGTCGCAACACATCGATCAATCCCACGTGCACTGCCCCTTCCGTCGCCTTTTCCTGGCCGCGGTTCGCGGGGCAGACATCCGTGATTCGCTGATCAACCCGAACCGGTTCGCTGACAGGGTAGGAACGACAACTGTAGCTGCCTCGAAGGGAAGGGTGTGTCGATGATGAGGTTGGCGCTATGCGGTGGGACCTACTCCAACCCGTACGCATTGCGAGCCTTCATCCGAGACGCGCGAGCCCGAGGTGCTGACCGGTTGTGGTGCCTGGGTGACTTCGGCGCCTACGGGGCCGAGCCGGAGGCGATCTGGCCGTTGCTGATCGACCACGGCGTCGAGTGCATCGGCGGCAACTACGAACTCGCCATCGGCCGAGGGGATCCCGACTGCGGCTGTGGATACGCCGATGATGACGACAACGCCTTCGCCGCGGTCGCTTACGACTACACGCTGCGGCACACTTCCGTGGAGTTCGCGGCGTGGATGCGGACCCTGCCCACCGAGCATCGGGAGACCGTCGATGGTGTGGACCTCCACCTGGTTCATGGTTCCCCGCTGGCCGTCAACGACTTCTGGTGGGACTCCCTGCCCGAACACGCGCACCGGATGCGGATCGAGGCGTCCGACGCGGACGTGATCTGCTGCACGCACTCCGGCCTGCCGTGGACCAGGCACTTCCCCGGTCCGGACCGGGACACGCTGGTGGTCAACGTGGGAGTGCTGGGCCGGCCGGCCAATGACGGTGGTCAGCACGTCTGGTACGCCCTGCTCGACGTCGCAGACGGCCACGCGACCGCGGAACTGGTACGGCTGGACTACGACTGGCGGGCGCACGCCGCCTCGATGCGCCATGCCGGGTTGCCGGAGGCGTTCACGCAGACCGTCGAGACCGGATGGTGGACCACCTGCCTTGAAATCGTGCCGCCGGTGGAACGGTCCCGAGGCCGCTTCCAGCTCTACAAGTCTGCGATGCCCTCCTTCGCCGGCGAGCAGGTGTCCTGGGGTGCGGTGCCGGAGATCCCGGATGACGGCGTCCCGGTACTACCCCTGTTCGGCTCCGCGCTGTTCCCGCCCCGCCTGTGGGTCTACACCAATTTCCACTGCAACCTGGCCTGTAGCTACTGCTCAGTCGCCTCATTCCCGCAGGCCCGCCGCCGCCAGCTGGGCCTACCCCGGTTCCGCGAGCTGGTGGATGAAGCGGTCGCGGAGGGCTTCACCGAGCTGTACGTCACCGGCGGCGAGCCCTTCCTCGAACACGACCTCGTCGAGATGCTGCTCTACGCCACCGAGCGGCTCGACGTGGTGTGCCTGACCAACGCCATGCTGTATCAGGGCTGGCGTCGTACGCAGCTGGAGCGCCTCGCGGGTCGGCAGCGGCTGATCCTGCAGACCTCGCTGGATGGCGCGCAGGCCGATTTCCATGACGCCTACCGCGGGTCAGGGTCCTGGGCCAAGGCGATGGCCGGTCTGGACGTCGCGCTGTCGCTAGGCCTGCCGGTGCGGGTCGGGATGACTGAAACGGCGCAGAATTCGGCTCAGGTCGAGCCGCTCCGGCAGCTGCTGGCCGTCAAGGGCATCCGTGGTCGGGACTTCGCGGTGCGGCCGTTGGTCAAGCGGGGATATTCCGCTGAGGGCGTCGCCATCAGTAAGGACAACACCGTGCCGGAACTAACCGTCACGGCCGACGGTTGGCACTGGCACCCCGCAGGCGCCGATGTCGACACCTCGCCGGACATGCTGCTCGCCGAGCCTGACGTCAGCATGGCCGAGGCCAAGCGGCGTGCGGTGGAATTGTTCTTGCGGCTGCGGCAGCGCGATGGCTCGCTACCGTTGATCTACAACTGTGCCGTTTAGGTATGGGGGCCGTTTAGGTATGGGCCGTCAGCGGGATTGCGTAAGCGCTGGCTACGTCCTCGACCTGCTCGTAGCCGATGCGGAGCAAGAAGGTGCTGTTGCGTCCATAGGACTTCATCCCCAGCACGAAGAAGTTCGGTTCCGGCACCCGGAGTGCCTCCAGCC
>JALZCN010000688.1 GCA_030863045.1 Actinomycetota bacterium
CCGCCGGAGACAGCGGCCACGCGGACGGGAAGTCAGGTCGAGATGCACCATATCCGAGCGCTCCAAGTCCTCACTTCCCGAAAGCAGCACCTCGATGGTCCACGCGGACGGCCGCGGGTGACCGCAAGAGCTTCATCATCTGCCGCGCCTGCCATCAGAACATCTACGAAAGCGAATTCGCGACACGGCAAATCGCAATAAGTGCTGGACAGCCGACAACCACGGAAAGCGCAGCACCTCCAGTTTGGGAGGGAGCCGTCGGAACCCGACTACGGGCGTTTCGTCGGCGGCCTACTCGCTGCAGGTCCTGGTTGGAAGAGATCGACGGAAAGGACCTGACCAAGGCCACCTCGGTGGTGGTCTACTTCACTCGACACACGGGACCTGGAACGAGGCGACCATGGCCACCGGAGTGGCACAACCACAGTGAACCGACAGGACACAAGCTCCGGGAACTTTAGTAAGCTCCTCAATCGGCGCCAGCTTTGGATCCACCCCGTCACCTGGATGACGCGCTCTGCGACGCCGTCTACCGTCCGCCGCCCGGATGCTCGGCCAGATCAGAAACTATGCCCCGAGCCGGCTCGCGCTGTGGCTGTCCAAACGGGGCAACCGCCGCCGAGCCTGGGGATGGGCATGACCCAGGTCCTGCTGTCTGTGAATCACCTGGGCCTGATCAGCCTCGATGGGATCGCCGTCCCACCCAGACCTTTCCGGGCCTAGAAAGTCGAATGCCGCCGGTGAAGAACGTCGGTAAGCCGTGTGCGGGAGAACCGCATGCACGGTTTGACGGGCGGAGGCCGGAAACGGAGCGCCAGCCATGGTCGACGCGAAAGCTATCGCGGGGAAACCCAGATAGAAGCGCCCAGACCTACAGCTGACCAAACGCCACCGCGCCAGCCTCCGACCCTCCCAGTTGTGATGTTGGTGGTGTTTTCGTGAGTGGCTGGTTTTGGCCCGGTGTTGGTGGCGGCGCCACCAGCGTGACCACGCCCGGACTCGGCGCCAGTCCACAACGGTGTGGGTCAGGCGTGTTAGCAGACGGCGGACCTCGCCGAGGGTGAGCGGGATGAGGTCGTGGCTCGGGCTTTTGGGGTGATCGCGGCGGTCACGGCGAGGTAGGCGTGGGCGAGCATGGCCAAGGTGATGTAGCGGTATCAGGCGTCGTAGCGGCGGACCCGGTAGTGGCCCAGGCCGACGTCGGTCTGGCGGTCTGGAAACACCCTCGATCGCCCAGCGGGCGCTAGCGACCCGGATCAGGTCCTCGTCGGGGGTGGGGTCGGGGCGCAGCACAGGCAATAGGCCAGTTCCGGCTCGATGTCTGGCGCGGTGATCTGGCAGCGGACCAGCAGTCGGCGGGCCAGCCCTGAGGGGGTGTGCTCTGCGAGGGTGGCACCGTGGCCACAGCCCAGTCATACAGTCGCGGTCCCTTGCGCCGTTGCTGGCCGAGCACCGTTTCCACACCTCGGCCGGTGCCCGGGCGACTAGATGATCCGCCCGTGCGGTGGTCAACCTACCCACCGGCAGGGGGTGGTTGCGCGGCACCTTCGCATATCCGTGTATGTGGAACTGGAAGCTCGGCATTGCCTAGAATTGCTAATGCGGTTGCCTTGCTTCTCATGGGGATGAATACGATTGCCGGATCAAGCACCGGTGTCGTGCCGGAGCTGAACAATGGAGTACCTGCTCAGGTCGTTTCCAAGACACCTGCGGAACCCGACGCGAGATATGATCACATCAAGGTCGGACCGATTTAGTCCGTCAAGATATGGTTCGACGCCGCAAGATGATGGTGCGAGTTTACATCCTCCAGAAGGAACAACTTAACCTCACGACCTAGGTCTGCGGCGTAGGAACTGAGCTGGCCCGATTCATGCTCAGTTGCCTCCTGTCCTATAATGCCGATGTGATTCTGTTCTCCTTTCGCGGGCGTCGTGTTCGCCGACACGACGACATCATCGACGGTGTGTCCGTGCCGTCGGCACGGTCGTCTTCATGATCCATCATGTATACACGAATCCGTACTTTGGGAGGATCCGTCGCGGTTCGACCCGGTGCATTCACCCGGGGCGGTCGACCTCGCGGCACCGGCCGGCGTGGATGCCCTTCATCAGCGGGCGATGCGTGGGGAGACATTGATCATCGCCCAGAGCCTCCAGCGCTGCGGGTTCGCCCCGCATCCCCCTCGGGCGCCCAAACGGACCGTGGCCGCCAACCCACGTCGTCAACTTTAACGAGTGGGGTCACGTCTGGCCTGTTCGGTCGCGCGCTGCATCATGCCGGTCAGGTGCCGCAGTTCCGCGCCGAATATGCTCATGAAGAACAATGCGGTAATCTACACGTGGAGATATCAATGGACGGCAATAGAAGGCTACCCGATATCGGGGCCGAAGAGTCGCACTTGGTGCCTCTCGGCTCCACCCGGTGGGGGCTTTGGCGAGACTTTGCCCTGCGTGGGGCCGGGTTCCCTGCACGTGCTGTGTTCGCAATATGCGACGCCGAACTGGCTAATTCGGCCGATCTGGTAATTCAGAACGCGTCATGCCAGTCTGCCTACGATATAGTGTATGCAGAGGCGGTGACGCGACTTTCCCGCGGCATCTGTGATGTAGCCGCCGAGCCTCGTTTTCGGGAAGCCATAGCCTGGCAAAATCTGGGGGTTGTCAGTAACTGCCTTGACAAGGTCACGATTGAAGGGCCGCGCAACTTTAAACAGCGCCACCGTGAGTTGATCGTCGCGAGCTACTTACAGCGTTACTCGATGAAGAACGATACGATCGGGTTCTTCGGTCCGGTCGGCTGGGGCCACTGCACGTCAGCTGAGCGGGCCTTCGATGTTTTGGTCGGCGATGAGCCTCTCATCCGTCGGACGACGTACTTCGAATCCTGGACGATTGACGAAGTCGCACGCACACTAGTACGGCTACCCGGAATGCTGCTTTGGTTGGCGCCCCGGCGAACACCCGCGAATGTCCTCGTCGGACGCACGGTGCATCGGCCGTGCCAAGAACCGCTCACTTTGTCCGACGCAGAGGCCCGATTGCTGACGCTGTGCGACGGAAATCGTCTTGTCACAGACCTGGCCACCGCCTTGATCGAGGCGTCCGGCGATGAGTTCCGTAGCGAGCAGGACGTGCTGGACATGCTGGCTCATCTGCAGTCCCTGGGACTCGTACAGGTGGACTTCGAAGGGCCGGTGGAGACATGGCCTGAGGTGACACTACGGCACAAACTCGAGCGCATCGCAGACCCACAGCTGCGGGCCCGTGCCCTTCCCCTGCTCGACGAACTGATCACTGCGCGCGATGGGGTCGCTGCAGCGGCAGGTGATCCGGAGAAGGTCATCGCAGCGTACAAAAGGCTCAATACGGTGTTTCACCGCATCACCGGCTCCGCCGACGTGCGTCGACCCGGAGATACACATGCAGGCCGCACACTGCTGTACGAGGACACCGTCAGCGGAGTCCGGGTCCGCCTGGGTCGTCCTCTGATCGATGCCCTGTCCGTCCCGCTGTCCATGATCCTCGACAGTGGGGCGTGGTTGGTCAGCCAAGTCACGGATGTGTATCGACGGCTTTTCCTTCAGCTATACGATCAGGAGCGAGCACGCGCTGGACAGTCCGCAGTGCCGCTGGCCAGGCTGGTGAATGCCGCTACGCCTTATCTAGCAACTGCCCAGTGGGGAGTGATCCCCTCGCCAGTTGCTGGCGTGATGGCGGAATTTCAGCAGCGATGGGCGCGGGTGCTCGACCTTCCCACGGGAATCCGGCGGTATTCGGTGTCCGCCGAAGCCCTTGCCGATCGCTTCAAAAGCGAGTTCACCGAAAGAAAGGTGCAGTGGGCAGCCGCAGTGCACCACTCTCCGGATATCATGATCGCTGCCACGGATCCGGGGGCGGTGGAGCGCGGCGACTTCCTGTTTGTTTTGGGAGAGATACACCTGGGTTGTAATACGCTTGACAGTCGCTTCCTCGTGGAGCAGCACGAGGACCCAACTCAACTACTGAGAGCGGCCGAAGCCGATTACGGATGTCGAAGAATCTATGCGATCGAGCCGAAGGAGGAACCGATAGTGCATACCCGCTCGAGCCCTCCCTCGTCCCTCCTCCCATCGCAGTACATCTACTGGTCCCGGTCCTCGGTCATGGACGCTGCACAAGTCCCGGCACCCGTGGTACCCGTAGCCGACCTCCTCGTCTATCGAGCAGCCAACCAATTGATCGTGCGGTCACAGACCACGAAACGAACGTTCGATTTTATTGAGGTCATCAGTGAATTTTTGTCGCGTGCAGTGGCTGATGCATTCAAGCCGCTTTCCGCGGCCTCCCATCGGCCACGCGTCGTCATCGACCGTATGGTGCTCGCCAGAGAATCGTGGACGTTCCAAACCAGTGACATCGCGTGGCCCTTTATCAAAGACCAGAAGAAGAGATACCTGGAAGCCCGAATGTGGCGGGCGCGGCATGGACTGCCGGAGCGAATGTTCCTTAGATTGCCAGCTGAAGTTGAGTGCAAGCCCTTCTTTATCGATTTCAGCAGTCTGGCGCTCGCCAACCTTTTCGCGAAAAATGTCCGGCGGGCTGCTGAGCTCAGCGCAGCCTCTGTCACCCTGACGGAGGCACTTCCAGATTTAGGTCAACTCTGGCTCTCAGATTCTCGAGGGGACCGTTACGCCGCCGAGCTGAGATTCGTTGCGGTCGACGGCTCTGCCGCTGCAAAATTTCCCTTTCCCGAGGAGCGCGGACCACAGTAGGCGTCCCCGCCGCCGCGCGGTTGCTTTATCTGCTTCGCAACCCGATGTGTCCAATCTATTCCGCGTACAGCCGAGCCGTGTCTCTTGCTACGGTACTGATCGGCAC
>JALZCN010000703.1 GCA_030863045.1 Actinomycetota bacterium
TGCTCAAGCGGCGTCAGCTCGCCATCTCTTCAAAAGTGCAGCCGGTGTTCCCGGACTCGCTCAGAAGCTGGCGCGATTCATCGAACGTGCGGCGCGTGTGGCGGCAGGTACGCGACGAGGCTCAGCCGGCGGGTTTGAGTGTCGCCTGCCACGATCATGGGACCAGCTGAGGCCTGGTTTTGCCACGGGCCTGGGACCAGGGTTTTGCCGCTGATGGGGCCACCCGGGGTGGCTTTCCGGCTTGTGGTCGTGCGGTCGTTGTGGTCGCCGCATGGCCTACCGGGAGGTGTCCGTGATTGAAGTGAAAGAGATCTTGCGGTTGTGGTTGGAGGGCCGGTCGCTGCGTGAGGTGACAGCGCTGGCGGGGGTGGATCGCAAGACGGTCCGCCGTTATGTGCAGGCCGCCCAGGCGGCTGGGCTGGCTTGCAAGGGTGGTGCGGGGCAGCTGACGGATGAGTTGCTGGGTGTGGTGGTGGGGGTGGTGCGCCCGGAGCGGCCGCAGGGCACCGGGGCGGCCTGGCAGAGCATCGCCGGGCAGCGTGAGCAGATCTCGCAGTGGCTGGAGCAGGGTCTGACGTTGGCCAAGGTGCATCTGTTGTTGGGCCGGCGCGGGGTGGTGGTGCCTTATCGCACGTTGCACCGCTTCGCGACCGCCGAGCTGGGGTTCGCTCGCCGGCGGCGGGCGACGGTGCGGGTGGCCGATGGCAAGCCGGGTGAGGAGCTGCAGGTCGACTTCGGTCGGCTGGGGTTGGTTCCCGATCCGGCGCGGGGCACCCGCCGGGTCGTGCACGGGTTGGTGTTCACCGCGGTGTATTCGCGGCACTTGTTCGTCTATCCCACCCATCGCCAGACTTTAGAGGAGGTGATCGCCGGGTTCGAGGCCGCATGGGTGTTCTTCGGCGGTGTGTTCAAAGTCGTCATCCCGGACAATGTCAAGGCGATCGTTGATCGAGCTGATGCGACCGACCCCCGGCTCAACGACGCTTTCCGTGAATATGCCCAGGCCAGGGGCTTTGCCGTGGATCCAGCTCGGGTGCGGCATCCTCGGGACAAGCCCCGGGTCGAGCGCAGCGTGCATTATGTGCAGTCGAACTTTTTCGCCGGCGAAGAGTTCCGCGACCTGGCTGACTGCCAGGCACGGGCCGCAACATGGTGCGCCCAGACGGCCGGGCAGCGCATCCACGGCACCACCTGCCGCCAACCCCTGGTGGTCTTCAACGCCGAGGAACAACCCGTGTTGTGGCCCGCGCCGACGCAGCCGTTCGCGATCCCGGTTTACACCCGACCCAAGGTGGCCCCAGACCGGCACGTCGAAATCGCCCGCGCGCTGTACTCAGTGCCCGGAGAGCTGATCGGGCAACGGCTGCTGGCGCGTGCGGATGCGGCCACGGTCAAATTGTTCTGGCGCGGTGCCCTGATCAAGGTCCATCCCCGTCAAGAACCGGGCCGCCGACACACCGATCCCGCGGATTTGCCCAGCGACGTAGCCGCCTACGCGCTGCGGGACCTCGATGCCCTACACCGCCGAGCAGACGCCTACGGCCAACACATCGGCGTCTACACCGCCGCGTTGCTCGATCACCCACTGCCCTGGACCAAGATGCGCCAGGTCTACCGACTGCTCGGGTTGGTCCGTCGCCACGGCGCTGAGGCCGTCGACTCGGCCTGCCAGCGGGCGTTGGACGCCGAAGCGATCAACGTGGGATTAATCGATCGGATGCTGACCCGCGGTCGCGAACAAGCACCACCGCCTACCGGGGCACCTCAAGTGGTCCGCGCCGCTGGCCGGTTCGTCCGCGATAGCGCCGAGTTCTCCATCCGGCGGCCGTCATGAGCCTCCACACCCCCTAACAGCGACGGCGGCCAAGCGGATCGAAGTCTCCGGCGAGCTCAAAGACCTGATGCGTCGACTCAAGCTGGGCCAGCTGCTCGACACCCTGCCCGAACGCCTAGCCCTGGCCCGCACCCAACACCTGCCCCACCACGACTTTCTGGAGATGCTCTTCGCTGATGAAGTCACCCGCCGCGACCGCCATGCCACCCAACTACGCGCCCGCACCGCGCACCTGGACCCGGGCATGCAACTGGAGGCCTGGGACGACACCGCCAGCGTCAGCTTCGACCGGGCGCTGTGGACCGAGTTGTGCTCGCTGCGATTCGTGCTGGATTCCTACAACGTGCTGATCATGGGCCCGGTCGGGGTCGGCAAGACCTTCCTGGCCCACGCGCTGGGCCACGCCGCCATCCGCCGCAAATACACCGTGCACGCCGAACGCGCCGACAAATTGTTCAAACGCCTACGCGCCGCTCGGCTCGACCACACCCACGACGAACAGATGCGCAAGCTGCACCGCATCGAGCTGCTGATTCTCGACGACCTAGCCCTGCACCCGCTGGATGCCACCGACACCAGCGACTTCTACGAACTAATCGTGGAACGCCACCGCAACGCCTCCACGATCATCACCTCCAACCGGGAACCGCCGGAAATACTGACCATGATGGCCGATCCACTGCTGGCCCAATCCGCCATCGACCGCCTGCAGTCCGCCGCCTTCGAACTCGTCATCGAAGGCGACAGCTACCGACAGCGACAAAAACCCACCCTCGCCAACCTCAACGCCAAACACCACAGCGACGACGAACGTTGACGATTCCCCAGCACTGCACCACGATCACAAACGGCCCACGATCACCGAAGTGGTCCCATGCTCGTGGCAAACCGGTGGTCCCATCACGCTGGCAAGCGACATTTGAGGCGCGCCCCTAGACTCCAGCCGTAGATCGTGATCATGTGAGCTGGCTTGTTGCCGTGGGTAGTGGCTGGCGCGGGCTTGGTGTTGATGGCGGCGTCGCCAGTGTGACCAGGTATGTGGGTCGGTGAGCCGGCGGGTGGGTTCGGTGATCAGCTTGGTGAACAGGTGTCGGATTTCGTTGCAGGTCAGGGCGATCAACCCTGGTGGCGGTTGGTGGCCGGTGCGTTCGGTGGCGGCGATGACCGCGAGCAGGGCGTGCGCGAGCATGGCGAGCAGAGTCCAGCGCCGCCAGGGCAGCCAGCGACGGACCTGGTGCTCGTCGAGCCCGGCCAGACCCTTACCGGCCTGAAAACTCTCCTCGATGGTCCATCGGCGCCCGGCGACTTGGACCAGCTCGCCGAGCGGGACCAGCGTCGGGCAGTAGCAGCGGTAGAAGGCGAGCTCACCGTGGCGGGGGTGGCGGCGGATCAGCAGCCAGTGGTGTCCGGCCTGGGCGGATAGTGTGATCAGGGCCCAGTCGGAGTAGCGCTGCCCCTTGGCGCCCCGGCCGGCAGAGAGCCGCTGCCAGGCGCCCTTGGGCAGGCGGGCGGCGATGGCGTCGGCCCGGATCGGGCCGGTTGCAGTGGACACGCGGCGATCGCAGCCAATGGCCAACACGTAGCCCACCCGGCGGGCCTCCAGGTCAGCACGGAGCCCTGGGTCAGCGCCGTAGACCTCATCGGCGGCCACCCACCGCGCCGGCACCTCGGCGTCCAACGCTCGGGCGATCATCGTGCAGGCCAGCGCCGGCTTGGTCGCGAACTCGATGTCCTCGGGTACTCCGGCGGTGGCCCGCCGATCGGGGTCACCGGCCCAGCAGCGCGGGAGATACAGCTCGCGGTCAATCATCGCGTGCCCGGCTGGTCCGGCGTAGCTCAGATACACCGCGACCTGAGCGTTTTCCACCCGGCCCGCGGTCCCGATGTACTGGCGCTGAGTTCCGACCGTCGCCGTCCCCTTCTTCACATCCCCGGTCTCATCGACCACCAACACGCCCGTCGGGTCACCGAGGTGTTCCACGACGTAGCCACGCAGGTCATCACGCACCCCGTCGGTATCCCACACCGCGCGAGCAAGCAGGTGCTGCATGCCATCCGGGCTGGTCTCCCCAGCGTGCTCGGCAATCGTCCAGCAATTCTTGCGCGGCAGATCAGCCAGCAACCCCAACACAAATCCCCGCAGCCGCCGCCGCGGCTCCACCCGGCCAAACCGGCTGGCCACCCGACCGAGCAACTCCTCCAGCATCCCCGGCCATCGCTCTACCGCTACGCTGCAGCCCACGGCCACTGCGTGACCCTCTGACGTCTTCACAAACCGATGATGATCACGCGGTGGCCAGCCTATGTCCGGGACCGACACGCCACAAGATCACAATCTACGGCTGGAGTACTAGGA
>JALZCN010000023.1 GCA_030863045.1 Actinomycetota bacterium
GCGATGGCCAGCCCAGTGGGGGTTCCGGCCCCTGCGATGAGCACCGGCGACCGCTGCTGGCTGGCGGTATCACCAACGTTACTGTCAGTCATCTATGCGACGTTAGCTCATGGCGCAAGAGGCGAACCGACGGCCCGCTTCGCCGCCGCACCTTGTTCACCCAGTTGAACCTGGCGTGCGGTGCTGCACTTCACAGGCGGCCGTGTCGGTCAGGGTCCGTCTGACGGGTTTGGCACCGGCTTGTTAGACGGCGAGGCGGCGTGCGGTGTCGTTGAGGACCTCGGTGAGACAGCGCTGGGCTGCCGTGCCCATGCCGTTGAGCACCACCTGCAGCCGTCGAGCGGTTTGCAGATCGATCTTGCCGATCATCGCTACCGCTCTGCCGGTCACAGCCAGCAGGATGCGTCGGCGGTCGTGGGGGTCCGGCATCCGACAGACCAGCCCGGCCCGGGCGAGCCGATCAACCAACGCCGAGGTGGCCGACGGTCGGGTGCCCAAGGCCTCAGACAGCGAGAGCAGTGTGATCGGAGCCTTCGCGCTGATGAAATGCAGCGCGAGCAGCTGGGCCAGGGTCATCTCGGCGTGCGCCCAGGCGGCGGGGCGCGATGACACCATCTTCCGCAGGTGATCGGCAAGCCAGCGGGCATCATCGGCGGTCACCATCGACGCGGGCCTTGATCTACGTGCCAAGTTGGCTGCGTTCGTCCCGCGAAAGCCCGATCCACCTGGGCAGCCATCAATTCGGCGGCCTCCCGTCCGTCTCTGTCCTGTCGCGCTCTCTGTTCCCCGGCCACGGCCGTTTGCAACGGCGCGCTGGCCGACACCCGCCTAGCGAGGTTATATCGACGCTTCTAGTAATTACTATAGGGCTAGTAGTTACCATAGGAGTAGTACCTTGTTCGCATGTCCCCTCAGGCCGGCCCTGCCGATGAGCGCAGCAGGACCCACGGCGCACTGGCCAGCGCCAGCCGAGTCCGCATCCTTGACCTGTTACGCGGCAGCGGCACCGCACTGGACGTACAGCAGATCTCGGAGCGAACCGATTTACACGCCAACACGGTGCGCTTCCACCTGAAGATCCTCATCGAGACTGGGCTCGCCTGCTGCCGCTCCGACCCCCGCCGCGGTGCTTCCGGGCGTCCCCGGCTTCTTTACACCGCCACTACAGACCACTTAGACGCCGTGCAACCTGGATATCAGCTGCTTGCGGACATCCTCGTCAGCTACCTCGCTGCCAGTAGCAAGATCCCGATAGGACTGCCCGAGGAAGCAGGCCGCGCGTTCGCCCGCCGCCACTGGCCGTCCGAACCGTTCGCCGAAGTCTCCAGCGACGAGGCTGTGCGCCGCGTGATCGCCACGTTCACCGAACTCGGGTTCCAACCAGAACTGGCCAGCCACGGACCACACCAGCGGATGCTGCTCCACGCTTGCCCGTTTCGGGCCCTCGCTACTAAGCACCCCGACGTCATCTGCGCAGTGCATCTGGGCTTACTGAAACAAAGTCTCGCCAACTTCAGCGCCGCAATTCAGGCCACCGGACTGGAGCCATTTGTCACCCCACACCTGTGTATCGCACACCTCGCCCGGCGCGAGCCGCCGGCAGCACGACGTCGCGCCTCGGTGCGCGGCGTTGGTGGGTGGTAGTCAGCTTCGTGTCGCGGCGCCATAAGCAATCACCGCATCCGCCGCCACAGCGCGCGCAGAGCCGCGACCGTGCTCAGGGCGCCGACGAGTGTGATCGGCAGGCAGCAACCGCAGCCGCCGACGGAGACCTCCGATCCTCGGCGGGTACGGGTCGAGTAGTAGGGCACCGGACCCCAGAGGCCGAACCGGCCACGGGAACGCCGACGGTGCAGGGGCCGGCGCGCCTGGAGATGCGATCGCCGGGCCCGGTCGCCGAGTGCGCGGTCTAGGAGGTAGTGCCGTGCCATACGACCGAATCGACTCATGCTTTTCCGTACCCGCTTTCCCCGGGATCCATTCGGATCCAGGACGTCAGAACCGCGAGCAGCGCATTGCAACAATTAAAACATCGAGTGATGCTGCCCCATGTTTACGGCTTTGTTCGTTCCGGGTGTCCATTGGGCGAGCAGGACGGTTGCGTCGTCTTGTAACCGGCCGTCCTGGTGAGTCATGACGGCTTGGGTGAGGCGGCGAACGGTCTCGGGCGGAGGGTGGGCGGCGGCGACTTCGCGTTCGAGGAAGTCGATGAGCCGGGTTTGGCCGAAGTGGTCGCCGGCGTGGTTGCGGGCTTCGGTGATGCCGTCGGTGTGGAGGACCAGCCAGTCATCCGGCTGCAGGAACTCCTCGGCGATGGCGAGCTCGGCGGTGTCCACGCCGAAAGGGGGTCGTCGTCCGCTGGTAAGGGTCTTGACGACTTTGCCTGAGCGCAGCAGGAGGGGATGAGGATGGCCGGCGGCGAGGTAGCGCAGCCGGCCGGTGGTCAGGTCGAGCTCGGCCAGGATGCCGGTGGCGAACGGGCCACGCCGGAATTGACCGATGATGGTGTCATCGATGGCGCGGGCTTGGTCGTAAAGGCCACGGCCATCACGGCGTGCACTGCGGTACGCGGCGAGCACGGTGGCGGCGATCAGTCCGGCGTCCAGGGTGTGGCCCATAGCGTCGAAGATGGCCATGGCCGCCGTGGTGTGGGACAACGCGTAGTCGAACGCGTCACCGCCGACTGCGTAGCTGGGCTGCAGCATGCCGGCCAGGACGAAGGTCTCCGTGCCGGCGGTCAATGGGGGAAGTAGCTCCCAAATAAGCTCGGCGGCTGGGGTGCGGGTTTGCTGGCGGCGGAAGGTGTCGAGTCCGTCGCCGTACTGCGTCGTGATGGTGACCAGGTGGCCGAGAAGGGACGACAGCCACCAGCACTGCTCCCGCAGTCGGGGGTCGTATAGGTCTGTGCGATTAGGCACGGCCACGTCGAGGACCCCAAGGCGTTCGACACCGTCGAGTAGGGGAACCCACAGCCGGGGGCGGTCTTGCGCGTCAGTAGGAACGATGGTGACCAACCGGAAGGCCCGTCCGGCAAGGCTGGTGTCCACCCCAAGAGGCTCGCGGCCGGCAGAGTCTCGGTTGGGTAGCGGGATGAGCCTGCGCTGGTCGTAGTCGACCAGGTAGATCACAACTTGCATACCCAGCATGTGGCCGGCGTCTGCCACGACGGCGGGGAGCCGATCGGGAGGCTCTCGATAGGCGCCCTCGAGCAGTGTGACGAGCGCGGCCAGCGGCCCGGCGTCCGGCCTGCTGTCGCGGATCGTGCGGCTGTAGGGAACTCGGCGCCGCCAGACGAGCTCATCGAGGCGCTCATTGATCGCGTGCGCCAGGATGTCGCGCTGCAGCGCGGGCAGCGGCATGAGCCCGTGCACGTGTGCCTCGACTTCCATCAGGCTCGCGTCTCCCCCTAAGGCGAAGTACCGCAGCCACAGCTGTTCCATGGTCAGCTCGGCGCGCTGGTAACCGATCGCCAGCAGCCGCTGCTGCTCGTCCTCATTTGCGCACGACATGGCCGTGCTCACCGCCGGCGCCGACCGGTGGACTGGACAAGCGCCCGTCCCACATCGCCCAGTTTTTTGTGCTCGCGTTGCGCGGCGCTGGCCAACATGATGAAGGCGGTCTCCTCGTCGGTCACCTCGCGTTCCATGAGAATTCCCTTGGCCATGGCGATCAGGTCACGGCTGCGCAGAGCATCCTTCAGGTCATCGCTGAGCCGCTGGGCGTTCTGGTAAGACTGGACGTTAGCCAGCAAGATCGCCGCCTGCGCGGCGAACATCGTCAGCAAGTGCTCA
This sequence comes from Actinomycetota bacterium, assembly GCA_030863045.1. Taxonomy (GTDB): domain Bacteria; phylum Actinomycetota; class Actinomycetes; order Mycobacteriales; family Pseudonocardiaceae. The sequence continues at coordinate 3,792 of JALZCN010000023.1, forward strand.
TCGCGCTCGGTGAAGGCACTGGGTTCTTCGGCATAGACCTTGATCGCCCCTAGTGAGCTTCCCCCAGCGATCAGCGGGGCGCTCAGCGCCGCGCGCAGACCCAGTGCCGCCACCTCACTAGACCATCGCGGCCAGCGACTCTCCAGGGTCATGTCCTTGACCCGGAAGACGGCGCGTTCAGCCCAGGCGCTCAGGCACGGACCCTCGTCCAGGTCGTACTGCAGGCCATCCGCTCGCTCAACCAGCGGATCCGAGGCAGCCGCGGTCGTCTTGCGACCCTGATTGTCCAGCAGGGTGACTCCGGCGCCGATCGTGCCCGTGATGGCCTCCACCGTCAGCGAGGTCACCAGACCCAATGCGGTACTTACCGTCTCCTCGGACAACAAGAGCCCCGACATCCGCGCGAACACCGCTGCCAACTCCTCGGCTAGCGGCAAATCACGACCCATCGCAGGCACCTCGCCACTTACTGACTGCACTGAATGGACACCGCAGCCCGTCGACCGTGCGTGCGCGGTCGTGTCGGTGAGGCATACCCCTCCTCGAACTCTTCACACCCACCCCCAACCGAGCTTTCTCGCGAGGTCTAGGTCTGCGGGCTCGTCGTTGCGGCACTGTCGCGGCAGGAAGTCCGCGAGCGCTGACAGGTTTGCCGGGGCAAGGTGTTTGTCATGGAGCGATTACCTCGGCGGGCCTTCCTGCTTGCCACCGGGGTAGCAGTCGCTGGTGGGTGCGGCGGGCGCGTTTCAGATCACCGTGCGAGGGAACCTTCTGGCACGGTGGCGGCACATAACGAAACTGAGGGCCCTATGGTCTATGTCGCCCTCGGTGACTCGATCTCCATCGATTATTACGCCGGTGGCGAGGGTCGTGGCGGTGCGAGCCTGCTGGCGCGCAATCGCGACGACGACTTCCCTCAGTGGCGTGGTCGGGACCTGGCGACACTCGATCCCGCCTTGTCTTACCACCTGCTTGCCACCGACGGTGGCACCACCAGCACGCTGTTGGATTCGCAGCTTCCGCAGCTCGAGAGGTCCGCCATCGCCCCCACGGTCGTGACGCTCACCGTCGGCGGCAACGACCTACTCGGTGCATACGGCGACACCCAGCGCGCTCGAGAGGTTGTGTCGGTGGTGCGCAGGCGCGTTGCGCAGGTCCTGATGAGACTGCGCAGCGTTGTGCGGCAGCCCAGCGATCCGGTGATCGTCGGCACTGTCTATGACCCCAGTGACGGCACGGGCGACGCCTCACGGGTGGGACTGCCGCCGTGGCCGCAGGTCGTCGAGGTGCTGGCCGAGCTGAACGCCGAGCTGCGTGGGGTCGCTTCGGAACATGGGGCACGGGTTGCCGACATCCACGGCCACTTCCTCGGCCACGGGCTGCGGGCCGGGAACCCGGCCCAGGGCGATCCCCGGCCAGCGAACCGAAACCTGTGGTTCTGCAATGTCATCGAGCCCAATGCGTGGGGAGCCAGCGCGGTGCGCGCGGCATTCTGGGAAACCCTCCACGCCAGCTGATGTTCAGGGCCCGATCGTGCAGAGTGGCGGGATGAGGTACGCGGTCGCGGCATCAAGCGAGTGGGTCGACCCCGAAGGCGTGCGTCGGCCCGGCGGTGAGGTGCACGCTTGGACATCCGGCACCAACCAGACCCTGTGCGGGCTTGCACTCAGCCGGTCTCGGCTGGGGCGGTATCCGCACGTCGATTGGGACGATATCCGGCCAGAGTCTGGCCGGCACGCCGACGCAGTACGGCGGGTCTGCCCGCGCTGCATGGCTGGGACCCGTTCGCGGCGAGATTCGCCGCAACGGCGTGGTCGAGGCATTGGTCGACCACGTCACGGTTGATCAAGATCCTGACAGCGCGGGAAGGTTGTTGGACAAGTGTCGGAGGGATTGCGGCGGGATTCGCGCCAATCACCATGGCAGCCACAGTGGGCGACCGGTAGCCAGGTCAGCAGCACATCTCACGCCACCCTCACCGGTGCCACGGGAGCGGTGACCGCAGTGGCCTGTGTCCACGTCGACGGTCGAGCAGTGGCTGTCACCGGTGGTGTCGATGGCACGGTGCGGGTCTGGGACCTGGTCGCCAGCACTTCGATTGGGGAGCCGCTGATGGGTCACGCCACGCTGGTGACCGCGGTAGCTTGCACCCAGTTGGACGGCCGCCCGATCGCCGTCACCGGTGACGGCGATGGCACGGTGCGGGTTTGGGACCTCAGCACTGGCACCCCGATCGGCGATCCCCTGTTCGGTCACACCAACACGGTGACCGCGGTGGCCTGCACCCACCTCGACGCCCGCTCGATCGCCGTCACCAGCAGCCGGGACCACACGGTGCGGATCTGGGACCTCACCGACGGCATCCCCGCTGGCCTGCTCACTGGCCACACCGCCCCGGTGACCGCGGTGGCCTGCACCCATCTGGAGGGCCGCCCGATCGCCGTCACCAGCGGTGAAGATCTCACGGTGCAGGTCCGGGACCTGACCAGCCACGCCCTCATCTGCCTGCTCAGCGTCCACACCGCCCCGGTGACCGCGGTGGCC